>JBDLWH010000115.1:0-11371 GCA_039804325.1 Verrucomicrobiota bacterium | reverse complement strand
TCACGGATTGCTTAATTTTTAGAAGTTGCCACGTTTCGACACCTTTCGTTTTCACCGCATGGACATTTCATACACCCGCATCAAAGGAGGCGTCGGAGCGCCGCTCGGCTATTTAACCAGTGCGGTGAGTTGTGGGATCAAGAATCCCGAGGCGGAGCGATTGGATCTGGCGTTGATATTTTCTGAGCATCCGTGCAGTTCGGCGGGGGCATTTACCATCAATCGGGTAAAAGCGGCGCCAGTGAGGGTATCCCACGCGCATCTGCGTAAGGGCGAACTGCGCGCCATCATCGCCAACTCCGGCAATGCCAACGCATGCACCGGTCTTCAAGGGATCCATGATGCCAACGCCATGTGCTTGGCCGTCGCCCATCCCCTCGGCCTCAAGCCCACCCAAATCGGCGTGGCCTCCACCGGGGTGATCGGCCTACCCATGCCGATGCAGCGAGTCACTCCGCGCTACGATGCGCTCATAGCCGGGCTTGGCCCGGAAAACGGATCGGACGTGGCCGCGGCCATCATCACCAGCGACACGCACGCCAAGGAGATCGCCATCTCCTTTGACCTCGGCGAGCACCGGGTGCGCATCGGCGGATGCGTCAAGGGCGCGGGCATGATCTCCCCTAACATGGCCACCATGTTGTGCTTCATCACCACCGATGCCAACATCCCCAGCGCCTCACTGCGCAAGGTCGTCCTCGAATGTGTGGAGGAAAGTTTCAACCGCATCACCATCGACGGCGACATGTCCACCAACGACACCGTCATGGTGCTGGCCAATGGGGCATCGGGCATGCCGCCGATACGCCGCAACGGCAAACGCTGCAAACAACTGCGCCAGGCACTCGGCTGGCTCATGCTCGAACTCGCCAAGGCCGTGGTGCGCGACGGCGAACGCGTCACCAAGTTTGTCACCGTGCAGGTCATCGGTGCCCGCACGTTTCTGGACGCCAAGAAAGTGGCCGAAGCGGTTTGCAAATCCGCCCTAGTCAAAGCCTCGTGGAACGGTGGCGACCCGAACTGGGGCCGCATCATCCACGCCGTGGGATATTCACGCGCCCTCATCCGCGAAGAATTGGTCGATATCCACATCGGCGGAAAAGCCGCCTGCCTTGGTGGCCTTCAAGCCGACACGCCAATGGCCGATCTGCGCGCCATCGCCGCCGAACCCGCGTTTGAAATCATCATC
Source organism: Verrucomicrobiota bacterium (assembly GCA_039804325.1). Lineage (GTDB taxonomy): Bacteria > Verrucomicrobiota > Verrucomicrobiia > Verrucomicrobiales > Akkermansiaceae > Luteolibacter. Next base: position 10,182 of record JBDLWH010000115.1, on the reverse strand, counting down.
AACCTCAACCAAGGCCATGCCGATTACACGATGTATTCTAGCGACTTGTCCCCGGAATACATCGACTTCAATCGCTCGGAATATGCCTACTGGAAACAAGCACGCCAAGACGGATTGGTCTGACGCGCGGCGATGGGCCGTGGCGCTTTCCGTTAGGCCGAGCGGCGACGCCTCACCAATAGCGCGACGGCTGATAGCATCAGCAGTGCCGACGAGGCAGACTCGGGAATCAAGGTTGTGCCCAACGAGCTGCCAATGGCACCGCTGTAACTCGCGACGTCGGTGACCAAGGTGAAGTTACCGAAGGCTGATGTGTTCGCCATTTGTCCGCCTGGGCCGCCCACAGAGCTAAAAATGCCGGAAAGTATCCATTGGCCACCGGAATAATAGAGCGCGCTGCCACCCGAGTCGCCCAATGACGCTTGAGCCTCGTTGCTGCTGAGCCATTCGCCGGGGCCTGGCGTGTCGAAGTCCGTCATGTAGCCAATCGAGTTGTACCCAGCCACTAAGAACGTGCCGGTGGTTCCGCTCACCGGTCCGGTGGCCTCTAAAGCATTGAGGAATTCCGCCTCGATGTTGTTAGTTCCCCATCGTTCCACACTCGTGCCTGACCAGTTATAACCGTTACCTACGGCGACGGGAACCGCGTCAGATGTATTACGGTTAGTCGTGGCATTTTGGGTACGGTTTTGGCCGAAGCCGATCATGACCAATTCGGTGCCGGCGGTAGGGACGGTGGAGGAAAGCGCAACGGCGGGTAGCGAGGGGACGCTCAGATCGGCGCGTCTGTAACGCACGAGGCGCAAGTCCCCACCGGGGAGCAATCCGAATCCGTCGGTTCCGTTAGCCTGGCGGTTGTAGGTGAGGCCATCAATGGTCACCAAGGCCCCGGCCGTGGCGTTGGTCGTGATATGGCGGGCGGTCAACACCCAGACATCGTTGGTCGCGGCATTAAATCCGAGGTAAATCCCCGACGCATCCGAATAACGAATCACGTTTCCGTAGGCCGGGAATGCGATGCCCCTTTCGCTTTCCAGCTGGCTGCGGGTGGTATTGTTGGTGGTATTGCCGCCGCCGCTGGCACCCGCCACGATCACCGCGGACGCCGGAAGCGAGATAGCCACACTGATTAGCGAGATGATAGATAACACGTTTTTCATAGGCTGTCGGCTTTCGCACTCAAGCAAGTAAGGCGCATATTGCGAGGGATCAAGCGGATTCTCGCCATTGACGCCGGGGTGGCCATGGTTTCCCATCAAGGCATGGCCGAACCGCGAATGAAAAAACCCCTCTCCGCCCTGCGCTGGATTTTCGGATATCTGATGGAGGAAAAGGCGGTGTTTTTCCCGTCCTTGGCCGCCTTGTTTTTCACGGCGATTTTATCGCTGGGGTTTCCGTATTTTTTGAAGGAGTTGGTGGGCAATCCGTCGGACGCACTGACCCGGCATATCGATCCGCAGATCATCCGTGACCGATCGAATCTGATCGTTTGTCAGCTTGCTGGAGTGTTAGCATTGCAGGCGTTTGTGGCATTTTTTCGGGTTCAGGGGTTTATTCGATCTGGGGAGGCGGCGCTCAATCGTCTGAGGCGTGAGCTCTTCGCGCATCTGGTGCGGCTGCCGATGTCGTTTTTTCATGAGCAGCGTGCCGGGGCGCTGAGCAACCGGGTTTCTGCGGATCTGGGGGTGGTGCGCGAAACCCTGTTGACCACCGTGCCCCAGGCGGTCCGCCAGAGCGTCGTGCTGATCGGCGGCTTGATCTTCATCTTTGTTGCTTCGTGGAAACTCTCGCTCATCATGTTAGGCAGCGTCCCGGTGGTGGTCATGGCCATCGCGTTTTTCGGCAAAAAAGTGCGTGGTTATGCCAAGAGCGCTCAAGATGCCTTGGCCGAGGCGGGCACGGTCATCGAAGAAACCGTCCAGGGCATCGCCGACGTCAAATCGTTCACCAACGAAACCTTCGAGAGCGCACGCTATGCCAGCTCGTTAGAAAGTTTCCTTGCCGTCACCCGGCGTGGGGCCAAGACGCGCGCGGCCTTCCTCTCATTCATCATCTTCGCCCTGTTCGGCACCATCTCGTTTGTCGTCTGGTATGGCGCAAAAATGCTCGCTACCGGTCAGATCGACTGGACGAACTTTGCCTCGTTCATCTTGTTTTCCATCTTTGTGGGCGCCTCGCTCGGGTCGTTCCCCGAAATCATCTCTCAACTCCAACAAACGGCTGGTGCCACCGACCGCCTGCGCGAGTTGCTAGACGTGCGCCCTGAGCGCACCGATGGCGACGCCACGGTGAAACTCGGCGGAGCCATCGCCTTCGATCACGTTTCGTTCCAATACGAGTCGCGACCGGATGTGACGGTGTTAGAAGACCTGGGTTTTCAGGTTGAGCCGGGCCAGCGGGTGGCGTTGGTGGGTCCGTCAGGGGCGGGGAAATCGACGGCATTTTCGTTGATTCTCGGGTTCAACGATCCGCTGAGTGGGCGGATTCTCTTTGACGGTCGGCCGGCGTCCGAGCTGGCATTGGAAGCCGTGCGCTCGCAAATCGCCATCGTGCCCCAGGAGGTGCTCCTGTTCGGCGGGAGCATTGGCGAAAATATCGCCTACGGCAAACCTGGTGCCTCACCCGAGGAAATTCAAGCCGCTGCCCGCCAGGCCAACGCCTACGATTTCATCGCCGCCCTGCCCGATGGGTTTTCGACCATGGTCGGTCCGCGCGGCACCAAACTCTCGGGTGGCCAGCGCCAGCGCATCGCCATTGCTCGGGCCATCCTAGCGAATCCGCGCATATTGTTGTTAGACGAAGCCACCTCAGCGTTGGACTCCGAGAGCGAACGGCTTGTCAACGAGGCGCTCGAACGGTTGATGCTCGGGCGCACCAGCCTGGTCATTGCCCACCGGCTTTCCACCGTCCGCCATGCCGACCGGATTCTGGTTTTCAGTCGTGGTCAGATTGTCGAGAGCGGCACGCACGAGGAACTCATTGAGCGGGACGGAACCTATCGATTTCTGGTTGAGACGCAGTTGGTGTGACGTCATCGGCTCAGGTGAGCAAGGCGGCCAAGCCAGCCTCGTCAAGGATGGGGACGCCGAGTTTTGCGGCTTGAGTGCGTTTTGCGCCGCCGCCCTCGCCTGCGATGAGGAAACTGGTTTTGACCGAGACCGCGCCGCTGACCTTGCCGCCACGGCTTTGGAGATACTCCTTCATGGCGTCGCGCTCAATGCTCAGGGTGCCGGTGATGACGAAGGTTTTCCCGGCGAGCGGAAGGGCCGCCTGATCGGCCGCGGTCATCACCGGCTGGTAGTGGTCGCTCACCGGTTGAATCCCAAGTTGCGAGAGGCGAGCAAGCGCGTGGCGGCCCGCGTCGGATTGGAAAAATGCCGTAACCGCCTCAGCCACAACCGGCCCGACATCGCCCGTGATGGCCATGGATGCGAGCCATTCGTTTTTCTTCTTCGCGTCGCCACGGGGGTCTCGCAACAATTCTGCTAAAATGGGTGAGGTGACCAGGTCGGCCAGCGTCCGGTGAAGGCGCGCCAACTCCTTGGCGGCCGACTCGCCCAGTTGGCGAATGCCCATGGCATAGAGCCAGCGGTGGAGAGGTTTGGCGCGAGTAGCCGTGAGGCTGGCGAGCACCTTGGCAGCATTTTTCTCGCCGAACCGGCGCGGAGCGTCCTCGTTGCCGAGGTTGAGGTTGGCCAGCAACGGCTCGGTAAGCGAAAAGAGATCCAGCGGCGCGTGGCAATGGCCGTGGCGCACGAGGGCATCGGCGACGGTTTCTCCGAGGCCATCGATGTCGAGGGCCTTGCGCGACGCGAAGTGTTTGATGCGCGTGACGGCCTGGGCTGGGCATTGGAAATTGGTGCAGCGCCAAGCGACCATGCCCTCTTCTTGGGTGATGGGGCCGCCACACGACGGGCATTTTCCATTGGCGTGATGATAGATCGAAAAGACCGGCGCGCCTGGCACCGCGTGAGTCACTTTGACGACGGCGGGGATGATTTCCCCGGCTTTTTCGACGAGCACCGTGGCACCGATGTGGATGAATTTGCGGTCCATTTCATCCTGGTTGTGCAAGGTGGCGCGCGAGACGGTGGTGCCGGAAATCAGGACCGGGGTGAGCTCGGCGACGGGGGTGAGCACGCCGGAGCGGCCGACCTGCAGGGTGATGGCGTTGAGGGTGGTTTCCTTTTGCTCGGGCAGAAACTTGTAGGCTGCGGCCCATCGCGGTGCCCGTGAGGTGAACCCGAGTTGCTCGCGCACGGCACGATCGAGCACCTTGATGACCGCGCCATCCGTGCCGTAGTCGAGTTCGTGGCGCAATCGATTGATCGAGGCCACGGCGTCGAGCAGTTCGTCGAGATTGGCGCAGGTGATGATGGGCTGGTTGTGCGGGACATGCAGGGATGCGAGCAACGCGTGGAAGTCGTGCTCGGTTTCCAAGGGCTCTCCGTCGTACGCCCCTAGCCCGTGGGCGAGAAAATCGAGTGGGCGTTGGGCGGCGATTTTGGCATCGAGTTGCTTGAGGGTGCCAGCCGCGGCATTGCGCGGGTTTGCGAACGCGGGCAAGCCGGCGTCATCGCGCTGGCCGTTGAGCGTGGCAAAGGCGGCGTTGGGCATGAAGATTTCGCCGCGGATTTCGAGCAATGACGGGATTGACTCAGGCGAGAACCCGTGGTGGCCCATAGCGGCCCGATCCGCCTCGGGCGCAGCCACGCCCCGCAATTCCAGCGGAATCCGGCGTATGGTCCGGACGTTGTGAGTGACATCGTCGCCGGTCTGGCCGTCGCCGCGGGTGGCGGCATAAACGAGCTTGCCGTCGCGGTAGAGCAGCGACACCGCCACGCCATCGATCTTGGGTTCTACGGTCACGACCACCGCGTCGCGCTTGAGGTTTTTTTGGAGCCGTTGGTAGAACTCGATCAATTCCTGCTCGGGCCGACTCGCCCCCGATTTTTCCAGCGATTCGGCGCTCAGTTCGAAAACATCATCGATGGAGAGCATCGGGAGGGCGTGGCGGATTTGTTGAAATCCTTCAATGGGCGCGCCACCCACACGCAGCGTCGGACTGTTTGGGTCGCGCAAATCGGGATGATTGGCCTCAAGATTTTCCAACTCGCGAAACAATCCATCGTATTCCGCATCAGAGATTTCTGGGGCGGCCTGCAAGTAATACAGGCGGTTGTGATGGTCGATCACACGACGCAGTTCGCTGATGCGGGCGGCCGGGCCAGTGGCCGCGGCTAATAAGAACAAATCGGGCTCGGCCATGGGCGCAGTGTCAGACATCCGCCAAAGTTATCAAGACCGGATGCCGCCTAAATGGCGATGCTTGACGGAGGGAAGCGGGCAAGGCATGTCTTGAGGCATGAGAGCACTGCGAGGGATCGCGTTGAGCATGGTGATGGTCTGTGGAGTCGGGTTCGCGCAAGAAGGGGCCCCGCCCAAGGATCCACTCTCGGAAGGTGAAGTGAGCACCGAACCCGTGCCGCCGCAGGTGGTAAGCTCAGCCGTGGCCGCCGTGGCGACGCTAAGCGACGAGGTGGTGCTTGGGCGCTATCAGGTGGCCGTGGAACGCATGCACCCGTTGTGGAAGGAACGCGCGGCGAGGCGCATGGGCGGCATGGCGGCATTGGAGAAACAATTAGCTGGGGTAGCCGCTCAGATGGTCCAGCAAGGCATCAGCATTATTTCCTGCAAGCCACAAGGGGCACCGCGGACGTATGAGGTGGCACCCGGAACAAGGGTGGTGAAGGAGAACGGCGTGAGTGCCGAGCGATTGATCTTCACCAAGTGGTTAGTCATGGTGCCCACCGTGCGCAAAATCCGCATCATGCGCGAGGGCAACCCAAAACCGCTCGTCATCGAGAGCATCGGGTATCAGGTCGCCATTTCCGATAAGGGCAAAAACGACTGGACGTTCATAGACGGCTCCGACCTTAAAATCAGCGATTTACGCGGGCTCTTCGGCACGTTACCGCAAAATCTGGAATTGCCGCCCGTGGAGCAACACGAATCACGATAGCATCACGTCATGGCATCGAGAACCAAGGGCACCACCCCGCAACGCCTGTTTCACCGAAAATGCATGGCCTTGTGGAAGCGCGGACAGAGCGCGTATTGCGAGGTGCGGGAGTCGAGCATTCACGGGCGCGGGGTGTATGCGACGAAGTTCATCCCCCAGGAAACGCGCCTCATCGAATACCTCGGGGAACACATCGACAAAAAAGAAAGTGAGCGGCGTGGGGTTTCGCAGCACGCGCAGTCGATGCGCACAGGCGACGCGGCGGTGTATATTTTCACGCTTTCGAAGAACATCGACATTGACGGCAATGTGCCATGGAACACGGCGCGGCTCATCAACCACTCGTGTTCGCCGAATTGCGAGGCGCGCATCGACGGGCGCCGCATCTTCATTCACTCGCTACGCGACATCCCCGCTGACGAGGAACTCACGTTTGATTACGGCTTCGACGTCGAGTGTTATGAAGACCACCCGTGCCTGTGCGGAGTGCCCGATTGCATCGGCCACATCGTTAGCCGCGACCAATGGCCCGAACTTCGCGCGCGCCTCCAAATGAAGGCGGCCACCCCCGGCGTGGGCTAACCGCCCTGCATGAGCGACACGCCCCACCAAACGAGCCCGCAGGTCATCGCCACCAGCATCAATAATAACAGCAGGCTGCGGTTTTGCGCCCGATGCATGTTGGTCACCTCTCCGCGCGAAACACAGATCTCGTGCTGAATTCTGCGTGTGCGTTCCTGAACCTCGGCGAGCGGGGGCATCATGCTGTCCTGCTCACTGCGTTTCTGGGCGAGCCTCCGGCTCTGCTCAGTGGATTGTTGCTCACGTTTGAGCAACTCCTGCTCGGTGGCGCGGATTTCCTCGAGCTCTTGGTCTTCCTTGCTGCGGATGCGGCGGCTCATCGTCGTTATTTCATCAGATAGACGACCAACGCGACGCCACCCAAGGCGATGACCGACAAGTTAAAGGCGAAGCCATTGCGCAAGTGAGTCATGAATTCCGAGGTTGCGCCGCGACGCTTGTGGGTGCGCCCCCGTTTCGAGGGACGTCCAAACATCGCCCCGCTGCGGCTCCCGTCAAAATAAACCACCGCTCGGTCGAATTCGTCCGTCGCTAGGTCCAACGCCGTCGTCGCTCGCTCAAGCTTTTCCGACAGGTTTTCCCGCGTCCAATTCTCCGGATTGTATTTTTGGATTTTATCGAGGTGCGTGGCGAAGCAGATCCGGCATTGTTCGACATCATCGACTTCGGTGCGCAGCTCAATCAACTCGCGGTCGATCTGCGTGATGGCCGCGGTGAGCTTTTCGCTCAGTTCGATCTGTTGAGAAACGAACGAGTGCTTGCGGCTCTTGAGGTCTTCGAGTTCCAGCTTCTTTCGTTCGAGCTCCTCGCGTTGTTGTTGGATGCGCTCGAGTTCGTCATGCGCATCCTTGAGCTTTCGATCGTAATCCTCCGAACGATCCGCCTGCCCGCTGGGAGGCACCTCCATTTGCGTCGAACGTAGTTTGATATGGTGGGTGTGATCGGTTGCGGTTGGCATGTAAACGAGTGGTTAAGAAAGCATCTGTCCTTTAGCCAAAATCACTTCGTTCAGCCAGCGAAATGTTTTACATGACTTGACCATCGATGTGTCGGCCTGATGCCTGAGCGACTTTGCCAGCAATCGGCGACTCCGACGATAGTCGTTAGATGTGAAACATGGGCCCGCCCGGGTTGTGGGCGAGGGTTTCCACCGTGATGCCCTCGAGGGTCTGCTGGAGATTTTCCGCCACCAGATCCCACGCGTGACGCACGGCCGGGCCAGATTCGCCGAGGCGCGCCACCGAACACTGGAGCAACGACGGGTCCACAGCGTCAACGACTTGACGCAGGGTGATGGTTTGTGGCGCGCGCCCAAGCAAGTAACCGCCTGACTTGCCGCGGCGGCTATCGATGAGGCCGGCGCGGCGCAAATCATTAAGAATTTGGACGAGAAAGTTTCCCGAGACGGCTTCTCGTTGCGCCAAGTCCTCGAGGCGTGTAAGAGTCTGCCTGTCGTGATGTTTGGCAAGCTGAGCCAACGCGCGGCACGCGTATTCCAATTTTTGCGAAATCCTCATGAGCCGATCTCAACAAAGCCCGACCCCCACGGCGAGCCTGAATGCGCCCATCGGGTGCGCCCAAAACGTTTTGGACCTCGAATGCCTCTGGCAAACATTGCGCGCGGAGGCCCAGCGAGTGGTCATCGATGAACCGTCACTGCGCCCGCTGGTGGACGACGTGATTCTGACGCGTAAGACGCTTGCGGCGGTGTTAGGAGCCAGTTTGGCCCGGCACTTGTCGTGCTACGACATGCCGCGCACCACCCTTGAGCCGCTCTTCACGGCAGTATTTGACGCGCAGCCTCAGGTGGTGTGCCGGGCGATGCGCGACTTGCAGGCGATGTTCGAGCGAGATGCGGCGTGCTTCTCGTTGTTAGAACCACTCCTATTTTTCAAGGGATTTCTGGCTTTGACGAGCTACCGGGTTTCCCATCAACTCTGGCACGATGGGCGCCGCTGGCTCGCTCTCTATCTGCAAAGTGCGGCGAGTGCCGCCTTCGCAGTGGACATTCACCCTGCGGCGCGCATCGGTTGCGGCATTCTTTTGGACCACGCCACGTCGTTCGTGGTCGGGGAAACGGCCATTATCGAAGACGACGTGTCTATCCTCCATGAAGTAACGCTCGGGGGAACGGGCAAGGAAACCGGCGAACGCCATCCTATCATTCGTTCCGGCGTGCTGATTGGGGCGGGAGCAAAAATTCTTGGGCGCGTTGAGATTGGGACAGGCGCGAAGGTTGGGGCGGGCAGCGTGGTGCTCATGGATGTGCCGCCACACACCACCGTGGCTGGCGTGCCAGCCGTGGTCGTCGGCCAATCCAGCGAACAAAATCCTGCCAGTGAAATGAACCAAAAACTCGACTGCTACGTCCCCGTCTAACATTATGTCTGCTCGCATTCTCTTTCTCATCGGATTTGTGTTCGCTAGCGTTTCTTGCGACAAAGCGAAAGACCTCACGGCCAAGATGGTCAAAACGGTCCAGGAAACGGTCACCTCCAAGCGCGGCCTCAAGGAAAAACTCAAGCCGGTGGACCCGGCACTCCAGAAACTCGTTGATCAAACTGCGGACGGGGCGATTTTCCGCCGTGACTTGTCGTTTCCAACGCGGTTAGAAGTGAGGACGACACGTCGCCACGAGATGTCCTTTCGTACCTATCAGGAATCGGCGATTGAGAAAGGGGCCAGCAAGGTCAACAGCACATTGGCAGAGACCAGCAAGTTTGAGCGCGCTGGCGAGTTGATTCGTTATATTCCGGAAAGCTCAAGCATCACGGATGCCGCCACCGAGGACCCGAAATCGACTAAGAAAGATGCGACCGAGCCCGTCGCAAAGAGCGTCCCCACCCCACCACCCGTGGCCTTCCGCAAGTCGGGAAAAACATGGCTGGCCGATGAACGCGGAAATTTCCACGCCGCCATGCTCGCCCAACAACTGTCGCCGGTTTTTGACGTGCTACTCGCGGACAACGCGCTGGCCCCCCGCCCTAATTGGTTAGGAAAGCAACGCCTCAAAATTGGCACGTCGTTGGTGGTGACGGGAGATTCGCTCGGCCTGCTCATCGCGGGCGACGCCAAAGGCTCGCTGCGGTTGAAACTGGAATCTTTTGAACCCGTGGATGGGCACCCGTGCGGGGTGTTCTCGGTTGCCGGTGACTACAGCCGCAAACAATTCCCGGATTTCAACGGTAATCTCACCGATCAGGATGTGACGATTCAAACCGGAAAATTATGGCTGTCGCTACTTTATCCCGTGATTCTCCGCGAGGAGCTCGACACGATTGAATCCTCCAAATCCGGCGGCCACGGCGGCCTGGTCAAACGCGGCCAAGGATTCGTCAAGGTTTCCGTGACTCGCGCCTGGAAACCCTTGGCCCCCTAACCCTTCGTGTGCCCGCAGTTCATCGACTTACTTGTCTGCTGCGGCAATCGCACGCATCGGAAAAAAACGATCTCATTCAGGTCTGGTTCCATTGCGTCGCCGTCCGAAGCAGGCGGGCGAGCCCGGTAGGGCTCTAGCTCGCCTGACTGCTTCGGCGGTTCGCTAACTGCCGCGAAATCTGGCAGATAAACAATCGCCA
>JBDLWH010000114.1:0-6398 GCA_039804325.1 Verrucomicrobiota bacterium | reverse complement strand
TCGCGCATCAGTGACTCAATAACCGCCGGATGCAATGCCCTAGCTGCGATAGCGACTCAGCAAAATCAGCGAAGGCTGACCGCATGGACGGAGTCAAACCCGCATGTCCGGTCGGGTGGAACGGGTGACGGGTGCCATCCCTTCGACTCGTCCCGATGAGGCCGTCGTTTGGATCTCAGTCTCATGATCCACGCCTCATTCGTTTGCGCTCCAGCCCAAGCCGTGCGAACCCGCAATTTTCGTTATTTTTTTCTTGCCGCCAGATTCCAGCATGGTACTACTGCGGCGGCCAAATGAGCATTGCTCATTTGCAACGGGTTACAGAGCAATAACCCGTCTGATTCCAGCCAATGCCTCGGTAGCTCAGTTGGTAGAGCAGTTGACTCTTAATCAATTGGTCCTTGGTTCGAGTCCAAGCCGGGGTACTTCCACTCAGTCGTCTGAGCCTCGTTTTTCTAACGAGTTGCTGCGGTGAGTCGGGCATCAAACGGTGGTGCGGCTCCATTTCATGCGAGCCCGAATAGGCGGGAATGGCCTACTCTTTGGGTTTGATAGAAACGAGCAAGGCGTTTTTAGTGGTGAGGTATTGGGTGGCGAGGGAGTTGATCTCCTTGAGGGTGATAGACCGATAGTCTGCGTCGCGGGTGCGGGCAAGTTCGAGGCGGTTGGGATCGGCTTGGCATTGGCTCATGACAGTTTGTGCCCAGTAGTGGTTATCACGTCGTGATTTATCGAGTTGGTCGAGGGTGGGCTTGAGTGCGCGGTCGAGTTCGTCGGCGGTGGCCCCCTGGGTGGCGAGCTCGCTAGCTTGGTCTTGCATGGTTTTGAGGAGTCGTTCGAGGTCGTCGGGCTTACCGATGCTTTGGCTCAACAGGTATCCCATGGATTCAAGGGCGTCGGAGCCGGAGGCCATGGCCATAGGGCTGTATGAGGCACCGAGTTTTTCGCGGATTTCCTGGCGCAGGCGGTCGCCGAGGATGTCGGCTAGCAGGTTGAGCCGACGAAATTCCCGTTGGTTGCCGCGGAGACCGGCGGTTTTCCATAGTGAGAACGCGACTCCTTGGGCGATCTTGGATTGGTAGGTGTAGGATTGGGTTGCCGGCGCTTTGGGAAATTGGATTTTACGAGCCGCGTTGAGGGTGGGGGCGGTAGCGGCGCGCGGTGGCAGGGCACCAAAGGTGGCGAGCAGGTCGGGTAGAATTTTTTGGGTGTCGAAATCACCGATGATGGTGAGTTCAAGGTAACCCTTGCTTAACTCGGGAGTGAGCCATTTTTGGGCATCGTGGAGCGTGTAAGCGGAGAGCTTTTTCTGCGCAGCGCAGGTGAATCGTGAGTCGTTGCCGTGGAGCCAGCCCATCATTTTCTGTTGGGGGCCGGCGGGGGTGTGATTGAGTTTTTGATAGATCATGGGAATTTCTTTTTGAAACTGCCAGAGAGCGTCTTGGCGGTAGCCAGGGTCGGTGATGGATGCGCACATGAGTTGGCATTGGAGGGTGAAATCAGCGGGCGTGGTGGCCCCTTCCAGAACGAACGCGTCCTCATCGATGGTCAACGAGGAGCTGACATTTTTGCCGGCGAGGATTTGTTGGAGGGTGTCGTTAGAGTGTTTCCCCAGTCCGCCGGCTTCAAAGATCTGAGTAGCGAACATGTCGAGCATGGGCATGGCTTTGGGCTGGGTAAGTTTGCCCGCGCCGATGCGGGCGAGCAGGCGGATCTTGCCTTGTTCGAAATCGGTGCGTTTGAGGTTGACGCGCACTTGATTGGATAAGACCCACTGACTGATGGCGAGGTCGGGGACATCTTTTTGCGTGGTGATGGTGCCGGGTTTACCGAAGGTCACATAGTCAAAGGTCGGGGTGGCGCGCGCGGTGGGCGCATCCACAGGAGTGCCGCGTGAGTCCTCGTAGAGAGCGGCGAGATCCTTGTCCGCGTTGACGGATGCTTCTTTGGTGGTCAAAAGCAAGTGGTAGCCAGGGGCCTCCCAGAATGTTTTGAATGCCTGATGGCAAGCGGCGGGGTCGATGGCTTGCAGGCTGCGTTTGGCAATGGCGAGGTCGGTTTCTGGATCGGAGAACACGAATGCTTCGTTGATGGATTTGGCCAATTCACTGGCGATGTTTTCAGATTTGCGGGTAGCCTTTTGTTTGACTTCCTGTTCGTAGGTGTTGAGCAAGTTAGATTTTGCCTCGGTGAGTTCGGATTCGGTGATGCCGAATTGGAGCAAGCGGCGGAATTCTTTTTCGAGGATGGGCACCACTTCCTGCCAACGATCATCGGCGGCGATGATGCTGATGGTTCCGAGTTCAACGGCTTGAAAAAGGATTTGCTGGGATGCCGAGCCCGCGGCGACCGGCGAGTTTTTTTCTTTGGCGATACGTTCGAATCGTCGGTCCAGGATGGCATGGGCGATGTCGATGGGCATGCGTTCGGTGCGGGTGGCGACCGTGTCGAGCATGGGTTTGAACGGTTTGACGAGGGTGAGGGACACGTCGGTGGAGGAAACTTCCTTGTCGCTGAACACGGCAGGCTCGAGACCTTCGGGTTGATAAATTTTGCCGATGTCTGGGTTTCCACTGGGTTGGGGCGGGTTGCGCATCGAGCCGAAGGCGGATTGAATACGCTCACGCATTTGAGAGGGGTCGATCTCGCCGACCACGACGAAGGTCATGCGAGCGGGCGTGTAGAAGCGCGAGTAGAGATCGAGGAAGCGTTCGCGCGGGGCGGAGGCGATGACCTTCTCCATGCCGATGGGCATGCGGCGGGTGATGAGTGAATCAGGCAGGATTTTGGCGAACTGCTGTTCCATGAGCCGGTAATTCACGGAATCGCGGCTAATTTTTTCGGCGAGGATGACGCCGCGTTCTTTATCGATTTCCTGGGTTGCGAGGCGCGCGCCATCGCCGAAATCGCGCATCACGGTGAACGCGAGATCGAGGGTTTCAGGGGCGAGGTCAGGCAGGTCGAGCATGTAAACGGTTTCATCGAAGGAGGTGAAGGCGTTGACGTGGGCACCGAACGAGATGCCGAGCCGTTGCATGCGCGGAATGAGTTCGTCGGCCGTGAAGTGTTGGGTGCCGTTGAACATCATGTGTTCCAGGAAATGCGCGATGCCCCGCTGGTCCTCGGCTTCCATCAGGGAACCCGCCTGGATGTGCAGGCGTAGCGATACCCGCTTGCTTGGCTCACCGTGTGGAAAAATGATGTAGCGCATCCCGTTGTCCAAGTGCCCGAAGGTGGCACCAGCCTCCGGCGCAATGTCGGAAGTCGCTTGCGGCCAAGGACGTGGCGCAACGGGCGCAACCGGTGGCTCCGCGGGTTGTGCGATGGTGGGCAGTTCAGTCGGCGCGGATGCCGGCGCGGGTATTGGCGCGGGTATTGGCGCGGGTATTGGCGCGAGTATTGGCGCGGGTTTGGGGCTTTCTGGCGCTTGACTCAGATGGGTTGTGGCTGCCTGCGTGGCGTCTGCTGGGGGCGTCGAGAAATTTTTTGGTCGCAGCGAAAGGTATGTCGTCGTGACGATCAGAATCAGGACAAGCATAAGCGGGGTGGCTTTTGGCATGGCGTGAGCGTGCGTGAGAGGTGACCCGTTTGGCAACGCCGAAAGCAAAGATGGGTTAAAGTGCAACCACGGGGATGGAGGGGTATTTCGAACGATTCTTCGTGTTCTTGTGAAATCAGAGTTGCAATTCTCGGGCTGACCTGCTGTCTTCCCCTCCGACCGCAAGGTCCACTGTGCGCGCGTGGCGGAATTGGTAGACGCGCTAGATTCAGGTTCTAGTGGGGGCAACCCTGTGTAGGTTCGAGTCCTATCGCGCGCACCATTTTCCGATGTCATGAAATGACCCAACCCAACCAGCTTTCGGTTGGGAACTCCCGGGGCTAGGCCGCCCGATCAGAAACTTCATGCGGCCACGGCACGGTCCGCCAACGAGACGGGCAAGCGCATTGAGGCGCGGCCATGAGAATCGCCAGCGCCTGTTGCGACTCCTCGGCGCGAAAATCGAGCGCGAGGAGCCCAAAGGGATAGAAGCATGGCTCCGGCACCCGTTAGCGCCGTCGCATTTGCTCCTCGATGAAGATTTCGGCCAAGCGAAAACACCGGCGAGCCAAATCCTTAGCATCGGTGTCGCCGATGAGTGCCACGCCCTCTTCGCTCACCTCAGAGAGATAAATCTTCCATGCGCGGGTCGCTAGCACCTCGGGTTCTATCTTAACGCGCGGCGTGTGGATGGGGTGATGCGTTGGGCCCGCTACCGATGCGGCGACGGCCGCTGGGCCTGCTACCGATGGGGCCACGGCTTCGAGGGCCTCGTGGTTCTCCGGGGATGGGGAATCCTCTTCTGACTGGTTGCCAGTGACTTGCGGCTGGTGGCCCTTACCTTTTTTGCGCCGACGCTTGCGTTTCGGATGCTCTCTAGGCTCGCCCGTGGTGGCCTGGGTCGTCTCGGTCTCTTGCTCGTCACCACTCGTCGCCGATTCTGAAGATTCAGGGAACTGCGGAGTTGCGGGGGGCGTCGCGGCGTCGGCACCGATCATCTCAGCACTCTCGATGGGCTTGTCCGCAGCAGGCGTGGCGATTTTTCTGGGTCGGGGATTCGAGATCCTCCGCACACGTGGTGCGTTCACGACGGCTGGCTGATCCGTGGATTCCGGGGGTGGGCTGGCTTTGTCACTCATGGGGTCCCGCAGCAATGCTCACAACCCGCCTCATCGTCGAGAATAATCCATTTCTTACGAATAAAGGGACAGACCAATTATTGAGTGGTCATCAGGCACGCCGTACGAATTTCGAATAAAGGGACAGACCAATTATTGAGTGGTCATCGGGCACGCCGGATGGCAATTTAACTCCCATGAAATGGATTCTATTATCAATCATCACGATCGTGCTCGTGGTGTTATTTTTTCTGAAGAGGAGCACACAGGTTTCGGCGTTAGAGGCGCGGGAGGAGCTCAAGGATGGTGCGCTGGTCATTGACGTGCGCAGTCCGGGTGAGTTCCAGTCCGGCCATGTCTCGTGTGCGATCAACATTCCTTTGGATCAACTCGAATCGGTCGTGCAGCAGCAGGTTCAGGACAAGAATCGGATGTTGTTATTGCATTGCCAGAGTGGGATGCGCAGTGCCATGGCGCAGAAGAAATTGCAGGCCATGGGTTACACCAAGGTCAGCAATCTAGGGTCGCTTTCGCGAGCCAGGGAGATTGTGGGTGGTGCCGGGGCGACTCCCGATTAACCGGGGTGAGTCGCGCGAGGGCCGGAGATCACTGCGAAGGCATTGTGATCGTGGATGCTTTCCTGATTGACGGCTTTGACGGTGAATGAGGCGACGCGCGGGTCGTCGCGCAGTAGGGCTGCGGCCGTGCGCACCACGTCTTCGACGAAGACCGGATTGTTATAAGCCTGCATGGTGACGTGGCGTTCGTCGGGTCGTTTGAGCAGGGCGTAAACGGGTGCCGAGCCGGATTTCTCGGCGATTTCGATTAACTCTTCGATGAGGATCAACTCGCAGCCGGTGCCTTTGGGTTTGGGCCGAACCTCGATGGTGACGTGGCCGCGCTGGTTGTGCGCACCGTAATCGCTGATTTCCTTGCTGCACGGGCAGAGCGTGGTGACGGGTACGGTCACTCGTAGCAGGAGGTCGTCGGTGGTGCCGTTGGACGTGCCCATGAACACGCAATCACAAGCAACCTTCGCTGCCGCGCCCGAGACGGGTGCTTTTTTGGTGACGAAGTAGGTGAAGGCCACTTCGATGTGCGCCTCTTCGGCATGGAGGGAAGTTTTGAGGTCGTGGAGGATGTTAGGCAGCGTGTGAGACGTCACTTCCCCCTCGTGTTTGCAGAGCACTTCGAGGAAGCGGCTCATGTGGGTGCCCTTGAATTGGTGGGGCAAAAGCACCGACATCGAGATGGTGGCCACGGTGGGGAAGGGCTTGCCGTGGCGGTCGGTGACCTGGATGGGATAGCGGAGCTCGGAGACTCCGACCTGGTCGATGGCGATGCCCCGGGTATCGGGCGTGGCCTGGATGTCGGGGAGGGAATGGCTTTCGAGACGCATGGCTTATCTAGTCGGTTCGTATTCGGCCCAGGACGACGAGGTTTCCCAAACGCGCACGCGCAGCAGGCGGGCGCTGGTGCTGAGCGGGTAGCGGGTATCGGATCGGGCGGCGTAGGCGGCGAGGGCTTGGGCGGTGTGGTCGAAGAGGGTGCGCGCCATGAGTTCGGTCGTCGGGTCCTGGTTTTCGAAGCCGATGACGCGTGAGCCGTAGCGGGCTTTGAATTCCGGATAGGCGGGGTCCTCGGTGTTCATGCAGAGGGCGTGGTCGAACGAATCGAGCCATGTGCCTATCGCCTGCTTGACGATTTTAAAGTCGCAGACCATTTCGTTGGCATCCAGATCG
>JBDLWH010000113.1:0-2888 GCA_039804325.1 Verrucomicrobiota bacterium | reverse complement strand
TGGTATTGGCGAAGGGGATTTCGAATTTAGATTCGACCTCGATGATTTCCCAGCCCTCGGCGATCGACTGGGATTGGACGTTGGCGAACCAGGAGAGGCGTTGTCGGAGCACTTCGGATTGGACGCGCACGGCAAGCGGGACGTGTTGGGCGAAGTGGGCGGTGATGAGGCGATCGAGAGCGGCGGAGAGCCAATCGTTGAGAGTGGCGGATTCGGTGATATGGCGAGCGGTCGGGTCGCGGCCCCATTGTTCGAGGATTTCGTGGGTGATGGTGCCGAAATCGCGCTCGTTCCATTCCACGCGGTCGGGTTCCGGGCGTTGCATGGCGTGGGAGTGTTTGAGATAGAACCGGAACGGGCAGGCCAGGTAGGTGGCGAGTGAGGTGACGGGGATGCGATGGATGGGGGCATCGTGGGTGCGCACTTTCCACTGCCAGTCGCGGTGCCAGCGCAAGGCGGCTTCGGGTGGTTCGATGCCGCGAAAGAGGGTTTTGACGCGATGCGGGAGGTCTGCGGGGTGGGCGGCTAACAGCAGGCGAGAAGGCAGCAGTGATTGCCCGCCGGGACCGGATTTGGCGCAGATGAGGTCAACGCGGCCGTGGTCGCGCCGGGCTTCGAGCATGGCTTGAAAGAGAAAGGCGTCTCTGGCGGCGCGGTCCGAGTCAACGGTCAAGCCGAGTTGTTTGGCGGCGGTTTGGCCGAGCCATGGGCCAGCGGGGATGCGGGCGGGGATCATGCCCTCGTTCAATCCGCAAAGCACGAGGTGATGGCCCGGTTCAAACAACAACTCCAGCCATCCTTGGACGTCGATGACCCGGTCTTTTGGCGGTTGAGCCGCGGCGACCGGGGTTTGGGCGAGCATCAGGTTGATCCAGAACGGCGGGCTGCGCGGCACCTGGCGTATCAATGGGTCGGCTTGGTTGAACCAATCGAGTATCGCGGTGCCTTCGTCGGCCGTGGAAGGACCGGCGCGTCCGAGTGTATCGATGAGGCGTTCCAAGGTCGGAAGGAATGGGGATTGGAGGAAATCATTTCGTATGGATTCGAGGGATTCGGAGGTTTCGAGCACATCGAGAGCGGCCTCACGCTGGGATTTTGATCGAAAGGTCGTTGTGGCGATACGATGGCGCAGGTCATCGGGCCGTATGACTATCCAGTCATTTCTCAAGCGGGCAAGGCGTTCGGCTATTTCCGCGCGGCGGCCACCTACCAGTGATGCGGTTTCGGGCATGGCGAGCAAATTTGCCAGAGCGGCCAGCGTGGGGTCGTCGAGCCAGGCGGACCACCCTTTGAACCAGCGGCAGAGCCCGGATGGCACTTGAGCCGCGGCCGGATGGAACGCGGTCCATCCCTGGCGCGTCAACGCGCGTGCGAGTTCGTCGCCCGTTTCGGTATCGGCTGAGCCTAGGGCGACATCGTTTGACGCGCTTTGAGCGGTGGCGATGACCTGCAATGCGGTGGTGGCTTGTTGGCGGGAGTCGGCGACGAGGTGGACCGCTCCGCTGGGGCCATCGGGCCATGGCAGCGTTCGCTCCGTCCAGCAACTCAATGGCCTGCCGGTGGGAGAAAACGTGTGAGCCTCCGCTTCGGGTGCGGCGATCAGGGCGGTGACCTGGCCGGGCCAGGATGCCCACGCACGCTCGACCAAGGGAGGCATCTCGGTGATGCCCACCAGCACGATGCGGGCGATCTCTTGAGGAAGATTGAGGCCGTCGGCGAGCACTCGACTACGGCATTTCAACCCCCACGACTCGAGTTGGCGCTCTAGCAAATTTTCAAGGTGGGCGAGGTTTTGCCAGCGCATGGCTTCCACGCTACCGGCGAGCAGGGTGGCTGCCGACGCTAGGGTGAGGCCGTTTTCCTGGAGGGAGCGTCGGAGTTTCACCATTTCGGTGGCTAGGGCGGCGGCCCATGGACTGCCTTGCAGAGGGGGGTGGGGAAACAACTCTTGATAGATCGTCCAATCAGGGACGTTCTCGAGGGTTTCCATCCAAGCGAGGATTTCCATCCAATCTGCGGCGACGTCCGGGGCTGGGGTGTTGAGGAACGAGCCCGGAGTCATGATAGTCGGGGCGAGCAGGGCACCCGCCCGATCCGTCAGGGCGTCGCGCAGGTGACGACCGCTTTGTGAGGTGGGGACGACGACGACCATGCGTGGCAGGGCGTCGCGATGAAGCAGCAACCAATCGACGGCACGTGATAAGAACGGCCGGTCCCATCCGAGAAATACTCGCTCGACCATGGGCGGAGTGTTGGCGAATCATGAGGCGGTGGGAATGCAAATCTCGACGGGTGTCGATGAGTTCGTGTGATGGGTGACATCGGGCATGGGCAGTGCGAGGTGGCGTGTGGGTCATTTACGAACTTGCCATGGGTGGATCTGCCCCTGACGCTCCGTGGGCATGAGGCTCCGTGTTCGTGCCACACCCAATGCCCGTCGGAGCGAAGTGATTGGCTGGGAGGACGACGCACGGGTTGGCCGGATTTTACGGGTGCGCGTCGCGGCACCTCCGGTGGAAGGCAAGGCCAATAGCGAGTTGCGAGATTTTCTCGCCAAATGGCTCGGACTCCCAAAATCCAAGGTGCTGCTCGAAAAAGGGAGTACTTCGAGAATCAAATCTTTTGATATTCCCGACGGCACGCCGCTGCCATGAAATGTGAGGCGCTAGGTTGTGACCATTGCGTCATGAGGCCATGGCGGATTGGTTTAAAGCGCCTGAGCCAAGTCTCGCACGAGTTTGGGACCTTGATAGATGAACGAGGTATAGATTTGCACTAATGATGCACCGGCACGGATTTTTTCGCGTGCATCATCGACGCTGGAGATTCCGCCCACCCCGATGATGGGAATGCGGCCGCCCAGATGGCTGGAAAAGGCCCGCAGCACG
>JBDLWH010000112.1:0-6579 GCA_039804325.1 Verrucomicrobiota bacterium | reverse complement strand
CCTTGGCCAGGCCCTTGATGCCGGCGGAAATTTCCGCGATTTCGCGCTCGCGGGAGTTTTCGGCCTGCTTAGTGCGAGATTTCATCAATTGGAGGTAATCGATGGCGATGAACTGGATGTCTGAGTCGCGTTTTTTGCGGCGGGCCTTGGCGCGCAGTTCGTTGATCGAGATGCCCGCGGTGTCGTCGATGAACAACTTGGCGGCGGTGGTTTCCAATGCGGCACGTTGGATGCGCTGGAGATCGCCCTTGTTGAGGGTATAGCCGCGCGAGAGATGGCTCATGGCGAACTTGGCGCGAGAAAAGACGAGCCGCTGCACGAGTTGGAACGCACTCATTTCGCAGGAAAACACCATGCTCGCCTTGCCAAGGTCGAGGCAGACGTGTTCCACGATGTTCATCATCAGCGAGGTCTTGCCCATCGACGGGCGGGCCGCGATGACAAACATTTCCCCCGGCTTGAGTCCGTTGCTCATCTGATCGAGTTCCTCAAATCCGGTGGAAATCCCCTGCGCGCCCTTTTCTCCGGCCAGCAACGCCTGAAACTGCTCTAACACATCATCGACCGTTTGCTTGATGGTCGCAGACTTATTGGTTTCGGAGCCCTCACGGATCGCCAGTATCCTGGCCTCCACCGTATCGAGCAACGCCGCCACCTCGTCCGGCGCATCATACGCTTGGGTGATGGCTTCATTGGAATTCTGAATGATGGCGCGCAGGACGAACTTGTCCTTAACGTGCTGGAGGTGGTGGCGAAAGTGACCTGGACTCGGCGCGTAGGTGTAGATGTCGGTCAGGGCGGATGGCCCGCCGACCCGGTCGAGCAGCCCGCGGTCGAGCAATCGTTGCACCAAGGAAACCAGCTCGACCTGGTGGCCGCCCTCGAACAATTCGATGAGAAAGGCAAACAACGTCGAGTGAGACGGCAGATAGAAATGCCCCGCCGTGAGTTTTTCCTCAATGGCCACAGCGATGTATTCCTGCGGGTCCTGCAACATCGAGGAGAGCAGGCTTTTTTCTGGGCCAAGCGCATGCGGCAGGGCGCGGGTCACATCGTCCACGGCGACGGCCGCTTGGTGCAAGGATGCGGTTTTGGGAAAAGTGGTGGGTGACGAGGTTTCGATGGACATGCGCGGGCCGGGACGATGCAAAAATGCCATCCATCACGCAATCTCCAAGAATCTCCCTGTCATGACCATCCTCCGAAGCCCTTGTCCACCAAGCCATCCAACCCAAAAATACAAGACTTGCGGCATCGCCCGCGATCCTCCACATCATCCGGTCATGCGAGCGGTGATTCAACGAGTGGCCGAGGCGGTCGTGGCCGTCGATGGCCAGGAGATTTCGCGTATTGGCACGGGCTTGCTCGTGTTGTTGGGCGTCGAACATGGCGACTCCTGCGACGACGTCGCATGGCTCGCGGCCAAAGTGGCCAAAATGCGCGTTTTGGCCGATGATGACGGAAAAATGAACCGCTCTGTGGCCGAATCCGGGGGTGACGTGCTCGTGGTGAGCCAATTCACGTTGCACGCCTCAACAAAAAAAGGAAATCGTCCGTCGTTCATCCGCGCCGCGGTGCCGGCGGTTTCGGAGCCGCTCTACGACGGGTTTTGCACTGCTTTGGAGCGGGAAACCGGCAGGCCGACGGCGCGGGGGCACTTTGGAGCGGAGATGAAAGTTTCTCTGGTGAATGACGGTCCGGTGACCATTGTGATCGATTCCCGGGCTCGAGAGTAAGCAATCTCTTGCATCGTTGCGAGCAGGTGTCTAGTTTTCCGCCGCCGTGCCGATTAACGCCATTCTTGCCCTTGAAGACGGACGCTGTTTCGAAGGAACCTCGTTCGGTGCCACCGGAACTACTACCGGAGAAATTTGTTTCAACACCTCCATGACCGGATATCAGGAGGTCATCACCGATCCGTCCTACCGAGGACAGATCGTGACCATGACCTACCCGCAGATCGGCAACTACGGCGTCAATGCCCAAGACGCCGAATCGTCCGCCCCTCACATCCGCGCTTTTGTCATCGAGGAACTCTGCTCCGTCCCATCCAATTGGCGCTCATCCCAACCCCTCGGTGAATACCTCGCTCAGCACGGTATTCTTGGCATTGAGGGCATCGATACCCGAGCGCTCACCATCCACCTCCGGTCGCGCGGTGCCATGCGCGCCTGTGTGACTACCGAACTGACCCGCGAAGCCGCCATTGCCAAAGCCCAAGGCTCACCATCGATGGCGGGCATGGACTACGTCAAGGAAGTCTCCACACCAGTGCCCTACCACTGGGAAGCCGAATCGCGCTGCTGGGTGCTACCCAACCCCTCGACCGGTCAGGACGGCCCATACGCCGAGCTGCCACCCGTGCGCCATCGCATCGTCGCCTACGATTTTGGCATCAAGTTCAACATTCTGCGTCGATTGCGTCAGGCGGGATTCGCGGTGGAAGTCGTGCCCTCGACGGCCAGCGCGGCCGAAGTGCTGGCAAAGTCCCCCGATGGCATCTTTCTTTCTAACGGGCCAGGAGATCCCGCCGCGCTTGGCTACATTCACGAGCAACTGCGCGAGCTCATTGGCAAAATACCCATCTTCGGTATTTGCCTTGGCAACCAACTCCTAGCCCACGCATTCGGTGGGACGACGTTCAAGCTGAAGTTTGGCCACCGCGGCGGGAACCAACCGGTCAAGGATCTGCGCACCGGCACCATCACGATCACCTCACAGAACCACGGGTTCGCGGTGGATCCTGACTCGCTCCCACCAGAAATCGAGGTCACCCACATCAACCTCAACGACGGCACTGTGGAAGGCATGCGCCACCGCCATTTGCCCGTCTTCAGCGTGCAATACCACCCCGAAGCCGCTCCCGGCCCAAACGACGCAACCTATTTCTTCGCGCAATTCGCCGAACTCATCGAAACCTCGAAGAGCCAAGCGCGGAATGGTTAAGCACGACAGCCGCCCGAAGAAACAATTCTCATCTCAGACCTGCCCGAAGGCTTACCCACCACTTCCGCTTCGAATTTAGGCAATAAAATTCCATCATGAATACCATCATCACCGGCCTCCAATGGGGAGACGAAGGCAAAGGCAAAATCGTCGATTACCTGACCGCCACGGCAGACGTCGTTATTCGTGGCCAAGGGGGAAACAACGCCGGCCACACCGTCATCGCCAATGGTGCCAAATACGTTCTCCACCTCCTGCCATCGGGCATTCTCTGGGACTCAAAAATCAACGTCATCGGCAACGGCGTGGTCTTGGACCCCATCGGATTGGTGCAGGAAATCGAGCGCATCGAAGGCCAAGGCGTAACCATCACCCCGGCCAAGCTGCTTATTTCCGACCGCGCCCACGTCGTGATGCCCTTCCACAAAGAACTCGACGCCGCCCGCGAAGTCTCACTTGGCGACCAAAAAATCGGCACGACCAAACGCGGCATCGGCCCGTGCTACGCCGACAAAGTCAATCGTTGCGGGCTTCGCATGGCAGATTTGCTCGACCGAGCATTCGCCAGCGCGCAGATCACGCGTCGCTGCGCCGAAGCTAACGAGGTGCTGGCACGTTATGACCTCACCACTTTTGATGCCGCGCAGGTCATTGACGAGGTTTACACGGCGTTTGACCGTCTGCGCCCGCACATCACCAACACCATCCCCATCCTCCACGCCGCTTGGAAAGCCGAAAAAAGCCTTTTGTTTGAAGGCGCTCAAGGGACATTGCTCGATATCGATTTTGGGACCTATCCGTTTGTCACTTCATCTAACACAACATCAGGTGGCTCCTGCACCGGCTCCGGCCTGCCACCCACAGCGATTGACGCAGTCATCGGGGTGTGCAAAGCCTACACCACACGGGTCGGCTCCGGTCCCTTTCCTACCTGCGACGAAGGCCTCTCGGACTACCTGCACGGCCTGGGACGAGAATTTGGGGCCACCACTGGCCGCCCGCGCGGCTGCGGCTGGCTCGACACCGTGCTTCTGCGCTTCGCCTGCATGGTCAATGGCGTCACCGGCCTGGCCGTCACGAACGTCGATGGCCTGGACGCCTACGAAACCCTGCAAATTTGCACCAGCTATCAGATTGATGGGGAAATCCACACGCTCCCCCCAGCCGACCGTTCGGCCTGGGATCGAGCGACTCCCGTTTACGAATCGCTGCCCGGCTGGCAGGTTGATACCACCGGATGCACTGATTACGAACAACTTCCGGCCAACGCCAGAGCCTATCTCACACGCCTCAGCGAACTCTGCGATACCCCCATCGCCTTTGTCGGCGTGGGCCCCGACCGCAGTCAGACGCTCGTGGTTTCCTGAGACCGATTAGACCCACCGGTCCCCGTGCTCAATCGCCATGCCTGAGTTTCCAGACACTCCGCGCCACATCGCCGTCATCATGGATGGCAATGGCCGCTGGGCTAAAGAACGCGGGTTACCACGCCGCCATGGCCACCGCGCCGGCGCAGAATCCGTGCGCGAAGTCGCCGATACCTGCATCGAACTCGGCGTCGAATTCCTCACCCTGTACGCATTTTCCTCGGAAAACTGGAACCGCCCGGCTGCGGAGATCAAAGCACTCATGGCCCTGCTCGATCGCTTCCTTGCGGAAAAAGCCAAGGATCTCGACCAACAAAAAATCCGTTTGCTCGCCATCGGTCAACTCGACAGGCTTCCAGCGAAAACCCGTGGGCTATTAGATCAGATCATGGCCCGCACCGCCGACCACCGAGCCATGACCCTGGTGCTGGCCCTCTCCTACGGTGGACGCGAGGAAATCGTCGCCGCCGCCCGGTCTATCGCCACAGATGCAGCGGCGGGCTCGCTCATGCCCGACGCGGTCGATAGCGCGTTGTTTGCTTCGCGCCTTCAAACCGCTGGCATCCCCGACCCCGACCTGCTCATCCGCACGTCAGGCGAAATGCGCATCTCCAATTTCCTCCTCTGGCAAATCAGCTACGCCGAAATCGTCATCGTTAAAAAATTCTGGCCAGATTTTCGCCGCAACGATCTGATTGAAGCGGTGGATGAATACCGCCGCCGCCACCGGCGATTCGGCGCGCTCTAAACCACCGCCGTGAGCTGCTCGAAAATGCGTGCCCCCGGCTCGCCCCACCCTCACATGCTGGGGATCTGCACCAACTTGGTGAACGGATACGCATTCTTCGCCAAAAACTCCGATTTCTGAGCATCGGTGAAGGGGCGATTGCGCAACTGATCGACCGCAAAATCTGATAGGACGGTGAGCGATACTTCCATCGCCGTGATGCGGCCCTCCTTCAATTCCTCATCTGTCACACTGCTGCCCGTGATCTGCGCCTCTATCCCATCGCCCATGATTTTGAACGATTCGGTCATCTGCCCCGAACTCGTCTGCCCTACCGTCACCGGCACATTCACTATCGTCGGAGCCGTCGATCCCGACCCTTGCTTGGTACACTCAACATGAAACGTGATCGTAAATTGATAGATATTCTCGCACACAAAATGATCCACCTCATCAAGCTGTGGCGAATAACGCGAGAATGCCGCCGTCAGGTCGGGCTTCCCCAACAGGTCTCTGAACGTCAGGTCGGGATTGACCAGCATCCGGTTTAACACAAACGTCTTGAAGACTTTGCCGTTTTTGTCGATGGGGTCCTTATACTTGAGGCGATAGGCCGCGCACGACACATCCCCCCCCAAATCTTTAGGATTATTGATGCCAATCTTGCCATCATAGCGGTCCGTCGGAGCCGCAAAGAAAATCAACTCTGCGGCATTGGTGCTCTTGAGTTTTTCCCCTGGAAGCTCTTTCGAGCTGATGGCCGACAGCCATTCGTAGGTGTTGCCGCGTCGGGTGACGAGCGATTCGAAGTCGCGCACCATGATGTCCACCATGGCTTTGGACTGGCGTGCGGCGCGGAGTTCGGCGCGGCTGCGGTTCCAAGTATCCATGGCGATGGAGGTGATGGAGACGAGTACGGTAACAATGATGGTGGTGATGGCCATGGCCACCATCAGTTCCATCAAGGTGAATCCACGTTGTGAAGAAATGGTCCGTCGGGGTTTCATGGGGCTTAACTCATTGGCTGTTAGCGGCGCACGGCCAGGTTGCGCGTGAACACTGGCTTCTTCACCCTCGCAAAGTTCTTCTCAAAACTCCCTCCCGATGCAAAGTAGGATGCACTTCGCGTCGGTAGAAAGAAAAAATCTGCCGAAAAAGGAATCACCGCTTCCGGATAGGCATCGGAGCTTGTCGAACCCGCACCCGTGGTATCCACGATGGTGCCCGGTGTCCCCAGTTTGAGCTGATCCTTCCCGAAAACGAGTTGCGTGGCTTTCACGAGATAAATGCCACCCTCAATGGCCGTCAAATCCTCGGTGAATTTTGGGTCGCTCTTAAGTCGCGCCATGGTTTTGACCACGTAGTCTTTGCCCGGCAGCTTGTTCTTGATGATGGGTTCGGGCACGGGTGTGCCGTCGGGGCGGACGCTGGTGAGTTTGCCGCGATATTGATAGACGAGCATGGCGTCCTTGGCCTTATTGGATTTGAGAATCCATTCGAACGCCTTGTCAAATCCGGTTTTGAGACTGGCCGAAGCCG
>JBDLWH010000111.1:0-4322 GCA_039804325.1 Verrucomicrobiota bacterium | reverse complement strand
ATTGGCGTTGGGCCTCCGAGTGATAGAAAATGACCGAGCGGTATTGCGTGCCCGTATCGGCTCCCTGGCGATTGAGGGTCGTCGGGTCGTGGAGCTTCCAGAACCAGTCGAGGATTTTCGCGTAGGTGATTTTTTGCGGGTCGAAGACGATTTGAACGACTTCGGCGTGACCGGTGTCGCCTTGGCAAACTTGGGGATACGTCGGGTGCTCCACGGTGCCACCCATGAATCCTGAGGTGGCGGAAATAACTCCATCTAATTGGCCGTAGGCGGCTTCGATACACCAATAACAACCGGCCCCGAGGGTGGCAGTTTCAGCTTCGGACGGGATTGGGGTGGCTTGGGCGGGGGCGTCAGACATGGTGGATTTTTCGGGTTGGCAGGTCGCTAGCATCGGCAGGATGGCGATCAGGGCAAGCACGAGCTGATTCATGAGGGTAATAGAAGCCCGGAAGCGGCGGATTGCAAAACCCATGATCGCTTACCACTCGACGCCCTGGCCTTCCTCGGGGATGAGAATCTGGTCGCTGATACCAAGGCGGTCGGCTTCGGCTAACAGGCGTTGGATGGGTTCATCGTGAGGTTCATTGCCCAGCGAGAACGTGCCGTAGTGCATGGGGATGAGGACTTTGGCACCGAGATCGATGAAGGCGCGCAGGGCTTCTTCCGGGTTCATGTGGACGTCGCGGCCGCTGGGCGAGTCGTAGGCACCGATGGGCATCAGCGCGATGTCGATCGGGTAACGATGGCCAATTTCCAGAAACCCCTTGAAATACGCGCTATCCCCGCAATGAAAAATGCTCTTGCCACCGGCGCGGACGATATAACCGCCGAATTCGCGGTGGGTATCGTGCAAGAATCGCGCCCCCCAATGGTGTGAGGGCGTGTGGATAATTTCGAGCTCGTCGAACTGACGTTGGTCCCAAACTTTCATCTCATAGGTCGCTGGAAACCCGAGCCGTTTGACCAATGAGCGGCTGCCTAAGGGAACGACTATCCCTTGTTTCGCGCGCAGGCATTTCAAGCTTGGCTTGTGAAGGTGGTCAAAGTGGGCGTGCGTGACGAGGATCAGATCGACGATGGGTAAGTCTAGCAGGTTGAGCCCGGGGTGGCGGCGTCGTTTCACCGGGCCGTGCCAGTGAGCCCAGTTTGGGTCGATGAGCACGGAATAGTCGGCGAATTGGAGGAAAAACGTGGCGTGGCCTATCCAGGTGATGCGCACCGTATCTGCGGCGGGAGGGGTGAGCACCGGTGCGAGCGCTTCGCCTGCGGTGGGGTGGAACATACCAGGGACGAGGCGGTGGCGCAGGAAGCGCAGATTACGTGCTGGCCAGCCTTTATGAGGCATGAGACCGGAGTAGTGGGTGGAGAGGCGGCCGTGAGGCATGAGCGGAGCGGGTGAAAATCGATGAACAGAATATCAGAGAGGGCGTGGCGATGCAGCGAAAATCCCCCACCGGGACAAGTCAATCTGCTTTCCTGCAAGTGATGATCTACGCATCACCCAACCCTGTCTTACTTGGGCTTTCGGATCTTTCAGGGTGGAAGGTGATGGCGATTGGTGAAATTGGGTTGTCGGCGAGCATGGGACGGTGAATTCTTTGGCGTAGCCATTCATTTTAGCCTGTAATTTCTGCCATGTCTTCGATCCGTATTTTATTTCTCGGTGATATTGTCGGTGAACCCGGTCGCAAGACCGTCATCGACCAACTGCCGGTGCTCAAACAAAAAGAGTCCCTCGATTTTATCATCGTCAACGGCGAAAATGCCGCTGGGGGCAAAGGCATCACCCCCAAAATCGCCATCGATCTGCTGCGCGCCGGCGCGGCCGTCATCACCACCGGCGATCATGTCTGGGACCAACCCGAGATCGTGGCGTATTTCCCGACCGAACCGCGCTTGCTGCGCCCGCTCAACTACCCGGATGGCACCCCGGGCGCGGGTAGCGTGGTGTTAGAAACCCCCAAGGGCCGGGTCGCCGTGATGCAAGTGCAGGGCCGCTCGTTCATCCAGCCGCCTTTGGAAAATCCGTTTCTTGCGGCGGAAAACGAGGCGGCGCGCCTACGGGCGGCGGGCGTGGGGCCCATCATCGTGGACATGCACGCGGAGACCACCAGCGAGAAGATTGCCATGGGGCGCTTACTTGATGGCAAGGTCTCGGCGGTGTTAGGCACGCACACCCACGTCCAGACTGCGGACGAAACGATTTTTCCGGGTGGGACGGGATACCTCACCGATGCGGGCATGTGCGGCCCCGAACACTCGGTGCTCGGCCGTAACATCGAATCGGTCGTTTGGCGCTTCAAAACTGGAATGCCCACCCGCTTCCCAATTGCCCAGGGCCCGGTGCGCCTCTGCGGGGTGATTCTGGACGTGGATGTGCAAAGCGGCGCGTGTTTGGCCATCAAACGCTTATCGCTCATGGATTTCGAGACGCTCGGCGTCGGCCAATCGCCATCAGGCGTCACGGGTTCCAATCCATCATGAGAAACCCGTTGCGTATGCCTGAGGTGATTTGGCGCGCCGTCATGGCGTCGCCGACTCGTCGCCGCGTGATCGTCATTGCCGTCGTTGGCGCGCTCGTGGCGGCGGGGGTGTTCGGGTCAAAGGTCGTCAAACCGTCGCCTGAGCCGACCATCGCGCGCGAAATCGTGACGCGTGTGGATAACGGATACGTCGGATCGTCGAGTTGCCAAGAATGCCACCCGGAGGCTTTCAAAAAATGGGCGGGTTCGCATCACGCAGAGGCGGAGCGCCTGGTGGTGCCCGACAGGGATCGCGCGGCATTTGAGCCAGCGCGGGAATTCCATCACGGCACGCAAAAATCCACGGTGGAGTGGCGCGATGGCAAAGCCATCATCACGGGCGATGGCCAGGCGATACGGTCGGAAACCCATGGCGTTGCGCGCGTGATTGGCGAAGATCCTCTCCGGCAGTTTCTCATCGCTTTTCCCGACGGGCGGTATCAGGTCCAGGAGGCGTCGTATGAACCGCGCCTCAATAAGTGGTTCAATGTCTATGGCAACGAAGACCGCCAGCCTGGCGAATGGGGGCATTGGACAGGCCGCGGCATGAACTGGAATTCCAGATGCGCCGCCTGCCACAACACCCGCGTCCAAAAAAATTATGACCGGGCCACCGACACATATCACACGACCATGGCCGAGCGCACCGTCAGTTGCGAAGCCTGCCACGGCCCGTTGATGGCCCATGTCGAATGGCAAAAGAAATTTGGGGCGTCGGGTCGGAGCGATGCCACGATTCCCAAGCTGTCGAGCGCCCAAGTTTCCAACATGTGTGCCTCGTGTCACGCCCGGCGATCGGATTTGACTGGGGATTTTGTGCCGGGAGATGAATTTGACGACCACTATGAACTGGCGACGGTGGATGCGAGCGACTTATTTTTTCCAGATGGTCAGGTTCGAGATGAGAATTACGAGCAGTCGTCATGGCTGGGCAGCAAGATGCAGCACGCGGGATTGACCTGTCTGAATTGTCATCCGCGATCGCTACACATGGCCAAGCTTCGCGGCAACGATCTTTGCCTGCAGTGCCACAACGGTGGGCATCCCAAAGCCCCCACCATCCACCCGTCTCAACACAGCCATCACGCCGACAATAGCACAGGCAATGCCTGCGCCAATTGCCACATGCCTCAGACGCTCTACATGCAATGTCATTCGCGCCATGACCACGCCTTCACCATTCCTGACCCGCTGCTCACCAAAGAATTTGGCGTCCCCAATGCCTGCAACCGCTGCCACTCGACCCAATCCACCGACTGGGCGGTCAATACCGTCGATGCGTGGTATGGCCAAAAAATGGAGCGCCCGACGCGGGAGCGAGCCCGAATCATTGCCCGCGCCCGCATCGCCGCCCCCTCATCGCCGACCGACTTAGTGCGGCTCCTTCAATCCGAAAAAATCCCCTATTGGCGTGCCGTCGCTGCGAATCTGCTCAATGCCTGGGCAACCCACGAGGTGGTCACGCCCGCGCTGCAGCATGGCTTAAACGACCCGAGCGCTCTGGTCCGTAGCGCATCGATCCGCTCCCTCGCCCCACTCGTTCAAAACGAAACGCTCTCCAAAGCCGTTGAGTCGAAGCTCGCCGACCCACGGCGCAATGTTCGCGTCGCCGCCGCGTGGGCTCTGCGGGCCACGCTCGATATGGACTCGCTCGCTGGGGCCGATTTGCAGCGCTCTATGGCCTTTAATGCCGACCAGCCAACCGGCCAAATGCAACTCGGCGCGTTCGAGCTCGCTCGGGGAAAAATCGCCGACGCCCTGCCCTATTTCCAGACCGCCGTGAAGTGGGACCCCTAT
>JBDLWH010000110.1:0-3559 GCA_039804325.1 Verrucomicrobiota bacterium | reverse complement strand
GCTTGGCCATGAATTATTTCCCCGGCCGACTCGCGATGCCCACCCCGCCCGGATTTCGCATCGCCCGCTACGCATGGAACCTCGACTATCACGACCTCATCGAGCACCGCCTGCAAGCATTCGACCAACGACTCAAATCCCTCGGCGGGTGCCAAAAACCATACGTCGATACCGGCCCCGTGCTCGAACGCGACCATGCCACCACCGCTGGCCTCGGGTGGAATGGCAAATCCACCATGCAGATTCACCCGCTCCTAGGCACCTGGTTTTTTCTCGCGGAAATCCTCACCACGCTCGATCTAACTGCCGATATGCCCATGGCCGACCACTGCGGGAAATGCACGCGCTGTCTCACGGCCTGCCCGACCGATGCCATCACCGCGCCTCACCAACTCGACGCCCGACGCTGTATTTCTTTCCTCACCATCGAACACAAAGGCCCGATTCCCATCGAGTTCCGCGCGGCCATCGGCGACCGCATCTATGGCTGCGACTCGTGCCTGGACGCCTGCCCGTGGAACCGCTTCGCAAATCAATCCCGTGAGCTCGCGTTCCACGCTAGGAACACCATTTTCGAGAATCGGCTGCGCGATTTTCTCGTTCTCGATGACGCATCGTTCCGCGCCCTGTTTGCGCAATCGCCCATCAAACGCGTCAAGCGCCCGCGTTTCCTCCGCAACGTCTGCGTCGCCCTTGGTAACACCGGCACCCAAGACGATCTGCCCGCCCTTGCCCGCGCCGCCACCGACCCCGATCCCCTCATCGCCGAACACGCCGCTTGGGCTATCACTCGAATCCATCTAACGAGCTAACGAGCTAACGAGCTAACGAGCTAACGAGCTAACCATCGCGCCATCCCACTTCCCAACTCACTGGAATAGTGAACCGAGTGGGCACTCGTCGGCTTGGCCATGGCTCGACCCCATGCCAATGGTTGTGAGCTGGTGCCGGTGCGACGGCAGAGATTTTCAACAATCTTCTTGGAATGATAGATCGACTGGCTATTTTCGCCGCTCCAGAACCGTCACCTCGAATCTCGCGAACCCGATTCTATCCACCATGGCCACCTCAGGCCCATGTCACTACCTCATCGATCAAAGCAATTTGCTATCTCATCAATGCCGAATGGTTCATCGGAGTAATCATCATCATTAACTATCTCATCAAGCAATATCATGACGACAGAAAGTAACCAGACGTATTTTGCTTCCGCGCTCCGCACCGAGGACAATCACATTGAATTTGAACGACGGATTATTGAACGAAACCCCATCATCTTAGAATTATTGGAAGGATTTCCAGACATGGCGCTGCTCTTAGACTCGAACCGCCAAATCGTGGCGTTCAATTCCAAGGCCGTGTCGTATGTGCCTGAAAAACTCAGAGGATGCATCTACGGGAAAAGACCTGGAGAAGCGATAGCTTGCATTCATGCGCATGAAATGCCAGCGGGTTGTGGCACGTCAAAATTTTGTGTCGAGTGCGGAGCCGTCAAATCGAGTGTGAGTACGATCACGAAGTCGGAACCTGCTATTGAAGAATGCCGAATCACACGCCACAATGATACTGTTGAAGAATCGCTCGATCTCAGCATACAAACATCACCTATCACGATTGAAGGATGTCGCTTTATATTATTTTCCATTAAAGATATTGCCGACGAAAAGCGACGGGCTGTCCTTGAACGCATATTCTTCCACGACGTCATCAATACCGCTGGCGCTCTGGATGGCCTCATCGGTTTGCTCCCCGAATGCGATGGCGACGATTTGACGGAAATTGAAGGCATGTTACCCAAAGTCTCTTCTCAACTCCTCAACGAGATCACCTCACAACGGGAACTGCTAAGTGCCGAAGCAGGTGTACTTGTCCCCGCGATAACCATCCTATCACTTAATACCATCTTACACGCCGCTGGTATCCTCTACACTGGGCATGACGTGGCGCGTGGAAAAAGCATATCAGTTTCATCATTGCCCAATGATGTGACCTTTGAGTCCGACGAAATGCTCCTCATTCGATCCCTTGGTAACTTAATTAAGAATGCATTGGAAGCATCCGCAGATGGAGATACCATTAAAGTCAGTGCCGAAGCCACTGAACAAGAAATTTTGATTCACGTTTGGAACAACACCGTGATGCCTCAGAGCGTTCAAGTCCAGATGTTCCAACGTTCGTTCAGCACCAAAGCCGCTCAGGGAAGAGGCATCGGAACCTACAGCGTAAAACTTCTCGTCGACCAGTATCTAAAAGGAAAAATCACTTTCCGATCCAATGAATCCGAGAAAACGATATTCACCATTATCCTCACCAGATAATCGCACTGGGCATTTGTCTGTTACTTTGTCGATTCTTGCTGATGACGCCTAGATGACCGGCGGCGGGGCGAAGCCGTCGCGGTAGCTACGGCGGACGATTGATTGGCTCGCCTGCTCGTGGTTAGTGAACGTCAAACTGGCTTTGTCCCACCGGAGTTCTACGCCGGGAAAGCGGGTGGCTTTGACCGCGAGTTGGGTGGCCTCCGTCATGCGGATAGCCTCCTTGAACGGGGTGCGCAATTCAGACTTTTTCCCGATGCAGCGGTCCACCCAGGCATGCCAGTGGTTGAGGGGTGGGTAGTCGGGCAAACCAGGCATTTTGAGGCCGGCGGTCAAGTGGCCGTCGCGCCAAATTTCAAGGCGGCCTTCGGCGGTGAGGCAGAGCACGCCCCCTTCGCAGACGACGACCGTCATATTGGAATCGGGGAACTTCCCAGGCGGCAAGCCAATCGCTGCGCGCGAAACCGCCTGCGCCGAGTCGCTGTAGTGGATCGCAAATTGGGGCCGGGCAAATTGCTTGGAGGTCACCGCATAACTCAGTGTCGAGTGGCACGGGTGACTGTGAAACTGGGGATTGGGCGACTGGACACAGTGGGTTTGCACGGCCTCTGGCGACTGCAACTCGTCATAGGCGTGAAATATCACATCCATGACATGGCACCCCCAATCGCCGAGTCCATTGCTGCCATAATCCCACCACGAGCGCCAAACCTTCGGCGCGATGCCTGCCCGATACGGCGTCTCCGCGCAGCCACACAGCCACAGGTTCCAATCAAGGTTGGCCGGTGGCTCGACGGCTGGCCCGACGGCCCGGTCGAGGTTGAAATAGGCGCGTTCGTTAGGTGAATTGATCCAAACATGGGCCTCGATGGCCTTGCCTAGAGCGCCGCTGCGCAGAATATCCACAGCCGCACGCCGCCCGGCATGAGACATTCGCTGGTTGCCTAGCTGGGTCACCACCTGTGGCCGCGCCGCCAGCGCGTGTTCCATCATCACCAATTCTTCTAACTGATGAACAAGGGGTTTCTCACCATAGATATGTTTGTGATTCGCCAGCGCCGTCAGCATGATGCTCGCATGACTGTGGTCAGGCGTCGCGACAATCACCGCATCAAACGCCTCACCGAACCGGGCAAACGCCTCCCGGTAATCACGGCACTGGAATGCTGCCGGGTGGTCGTGGGCCGCAGCGGCCAGCGCGGCGACATCAACGTCACACAAGCCGGCAATTTCAACCGCCG
>JBDLWH010000109.1:0-3972 GCA_039804325.1 Verrucomicrobiota bacterium | reverse complement strand
ATCTTGACGGTCGCTGCCTGTGGCGTGGCAGGGTTCGACTCGTTCCATGAGTGGCTGATCAGGAACCGGCATGGCGGCCAAATCGTAGAGTCCTTCATAGCCAGCGGGCACCTTGGCTCCCGCGTGGGTTTCAAAAATGAAAGATAGAGAAAATGCGGGCGTTTTTCGTCGCGCCCATGGTCGAGAAAATCCAGGCAGCGGTTAAACGCCCAGCCATCGCGGGGGTCGGCTTCCGGCACCTGCGCGATTGTTGGCAATCCGATTGCCCAACCGGTACGAACCGGGAATGATCCGTCCGACATGACTGGCTGGACAGAAGCAACATTGCGGGCGGCGGCCTCGTGGAAATCCTTTAAAGAGGGCAAAGGGCTTTTTGAAAGTGGCGCGGTGGTCGAGGCGCTGGCCGGCCAGGCCGCCTGGCGCGGCGCGCTCAGGGCCGGCAAGCGCTTGCTGCGCGTGAGCGTCGCGTTCAAATCCCCGAGCGATGTGGAAACCCGCTGCTCGTGCCCGGAAAACCAGATGACCGGCGAGTTATGCGCCCACGCCGTGGCCGTCGGCTTAGCGGTCCTAGCCCGCAGCGTATCAAACGGGGCCGCGTCGCCTGCGCAAAAAACGACCGCGTCGCCTGCGCAAAAAACCGTGGCGTCGCCAGCGCAAAAAACGACCGCGTCGCCTGCGCAAAAAACCGTGGCGTCGCCAGCGCAAAACGTCTCGGTGCGGGCGAGGGAGATTTTCATGCCGCCGAACTGGCGGGAGGCGTGGAAGCGTGGGAAACTAGCCGCCACGGTAGCGCTGGCGGAGCAGGCGGAAATCACACCCGCGGACCATGGATTAGCCACATGGCTAGCGAGCGAAGGGGTTGCGGATAAGGCATCGCTCACGCTGCATCTCGACGGTCAGCGCGGCAGTGCGTTTCTTGTCTCCCTGGCCGGACATCCCCGAGTGGTCACGGGCAAGGATAGGTCGCCCGTGCTCATGCTCACGGGTCAGCGATTCCCACTCGCCAGCGCCGAACTGAACCATGACGAGGTCTGCCTCATCCCAACCATTGATGCCGACGCATGGTGCGAAATCGGCGGCACGTTCTGGCAAATCGGCGCAGATTTCCTCGGCCGCGCTGGCGCGGGGCCTGTCCCCGGTTCTCTTGCCGGAATTTTAGGCCCGCTTGCCCGTGGCAATTCCGTGCGGGTTTCTGCCCGCCAACTTCTCGAACACCTCGAATCGTGGCAAGATTGGCTCGTGTTCCCTGACCAGGGGTGGCTCGAATCCCTCCATTTCATCCCCGCCCCCGCGGCATTCCACCTTGCCCTCGACGGAACACTCCAACACCTGCATGCCCAGCTTATGGTCGCTTATGGCGACTCCGCTACGGTGCCCCTTGGCCACGGCAGCGTAAAAAGCCTGCCGCGCCTCATCAACAACCACTGCGAGATCCGCGATCACGCCAGCGAAGAACGCGCCGCAACCCGCCTCACACACGCCGGATTCGATTCCGTTGATCCCACCAGCGGTCATTGGGAACTCCGCGGCGAACCTGCCATCCTCAA
Organism: Verrucomicrobiota bacterium; assembly: GCA_039804325.1. Classification (GTDB taxonomy): domain Bacteria; phylum Verrucomicrobiota; class Verrucomicrobiia; order Verrucomicrobiales; family Akkermansiaceae; genus Luteolibacter. The sequence goes on along the minus strand of JBDLWH010000109.1, from coordinate 2,425 downwards.
CTTCCTCACCCGTATCCTGCCTCAAATCCGCGACTCCTGGCGCGTCACCGAGGCAACTCGCTTTCACCACCACTCACAGCAAGTCGCACTGGTCTCGCCCCATATCGAAATCCTCGGCTCAGGCGAAGATTGGCTTGGCTTCAATCTGTCGTTCCAAACCACTGACGGGACGATCGTCCCTGCCGCCGATGTCCGGCAACTGCTGCGCTCGGGCCGCACCACGACCAAGCTTGCGGGCACCCGACGCCTCGTCGTTTCTGACGATCTCGCCGAGCTCATTGACCCCTTGTTCAGCGAGCTCGATTTGCAGCAAAAAGGCGGCCACTTCGAAGCCTCGGCGCGCTCCGCCGAGGTCATCCTCGAGATTCGCAAAAAACTACACAACACTAAGACGTCGAGCGGATTACACGAAATCAAACCATTCGTTTTGCCCGCTTCTCTGCGAGCGGACCTGCGTCCCTATCAAAGCCAAGGCGCGGCGTGGTTGTTGGATAGAGTCGAGCGCTTCGGCGGGGCGTTGTTGGCAGACGACATGGGGCTGGGGAAAACGCTGCAAGCCATCGCTCTCATGGAACACTTGCTCGAAACGCCCGCGCCCGACTCCGGACTGGTGTTGGTGGTGGCCACAACGTCACTATTGGGGAATTGGCGGGCGGAAATTGGGCGTTTTGCGCCAGCCAGGCGGGTCAGGATTTTGCACGGAACCGGGCGCGATGCCGAGCGCGATAGGGTGACTCCTGGCGATGTCATTTTAACGAGTTACGGCACTCTAACCCGCGATTTGGCGTGGCATTTGATGCGCGACTACCGGGCGGTGGTGGTCGATGAGGCGAGTTTGATGCGCAATCCAGATACCGATCATGCGCGGGCGGTGTCGAAATTGCGGACGTCGGCGCGCATTGCCCTAACGGGTACGCCGGTGGAAAACGGTGTGCGCGATTTGTGGTCGGTCTTTCGCTTTGTGCAACCCGGTTGGCTCGGTGGACGAGAGGACTTCCGCGAACGTTACGAACTTCCTCTCGCCGAGGGTGCCTCGACCGGCGCGGTCATGGAGCGCCTCAAACTCAAAATTCAACCATTTCTGCTTCGCCGCACTAAAGAGCAGGTGGCACCTGAGCTTCCTAGCAAACTCTTCATTGATGAATTCTGCGACCTCAGCCCGGACCAGCAGGCGGTATATCGCGAGTTGCTCATTGAAGGTCGCAAACGAGTCGATGCCATCGCCGACTCTGGAAACCCTGGCGCCGCCCGCATGCAGATGCTCACCGCACTGCTACGCCTGCGCCAAACGTGTTGTGACCTCGCCTTGTTTGGTAACGATCGCTTTAACCGCTTGGTGGTGGCGCGCCGCTCGGCCAAGCTTCAACGCCTATTGGAGTTGCTCGATGAGGCGCAGAGCGGAAACCACAAAGTCCTGGTCTTCAGCCAGTTTCAAAAACAATTACTCGAAATCGAGAAATGTGTGATCGACCGTGGTTGGGGGTGCTTGAGGCTGGATGGCCAGACGCGCAACCGGCAGCAACTGGTGGAATCCTTTCAGGATCCGCATGGCCCGCCTGTGTTTTTAATCAGCCTCAAGGCTGGTGGCTATGGCCTCAATCTAACTGCTGCCGACACCGTCATCCATTTCGACCCCTGGTGGAATCCCGCAGCGGAAATGCAAGCAACTGACCGCGCCCACCGCATCGGTCAGACGCGCCCAGTCACCGTCTATCGCTTGCTAACCCGTGGCACGGTCGAGGAAAAAGTCGTCCGCCTCCAGGCGCGCAAACGCGAGTTGGCCGCGAGCATCGATGAAACCGGTGCCGGGGATGCTCCGGGTTGGACCATGGGTGATTTTAAATCGTTGATTTCCAACGATTGATTCGCAAATCCCCATGTATCCACTCAAAATCTTCCTCCAAGTCGTCACTTTACGACCATTCCGGGGAAAGAAGTGCGGCATCCGACGTCTAGCAAGTTTCAGAAAGAACCGAACTTGTCGGTCGTCCGTGAGCGTGAATCATTTGTCTGAATCATTTGTCTGTCACTCTATTCAAAAGGCCCGCCTTGTAGCGGCGGTGTATCACCGTCGTTAGCGAATGAATGCGAATGGCCCGCCTTGGTGCGGCGGTGTATCACCGTCGTTAGCGAATGAAAAAGCGCCTGCGCTCACATCCCATGCGCCGACGGTCACAGACCGCCGCTACAAGCCCGCCACACGGTAGCAGTTCATGCGCCGACGGTCACAGACCGCCGCTACAAGCCCGCCACGGTAGCAGTTCATGGGACCGACGGTCATAGACCGCCGCTACAAGCCCGCCCGTGCATAATTTATCTGTCACTCTATTCAAAAGGCCCGCCTTGTAGCGGCGGTGTATCACCGTCGGTAGCGAATGAAAAAGCGCCTGCGCTCACAACCCATGCGCCGACGGTCATAGACCGC
>JBDLWH010000108.1:0-3370 GCA_039804325.1 Verrucomicrobiota bacterium | reverse complement strand
ATTTCAGGCATGGGAGTCTTTTCGGACTCTCATGCCACTTTTTTTCACTACCCAAGTCTGCGTTCATCAATGAATTACGGGATCTGGGACGTAAATATTCGGTGACCTGCGGAAAATAGTTTGGGCTGGGATCATTTTGTGCGGGACACGCTTGATTTTGCCTGCTAGCAAGGGCTCGGAATGCCAACTCTCCAGCCATCATTGGCCGATTTCCTCGACCCGGACGAACCGAGGTCGAGAGAAGACGTGGCTGCGCGCGTCGAGAAGTTGCGACGCGAAAATGCCAAGCTTCGGGAGGAAAAGAAGCTCTGGCAGGAGGAGCGGCGGGCTTGGCTGGAGGAAAAAGCGGCTACCACCCGAGCGGCGATCCATGACCGACAGCAGGCCGGATATTTCAAAAGCATGCATGATCGTGCCCTGCAACGCCTGCTAGAAAAGGACCAGCAGATCGAGGCACTCAAAGCCAAAGTGGCGGAACTCACGCACCGGGTTTTCGGCCGCAAAAGCGAGAGCAGCAAATCCAAAAGCACCACCCCGCCTCAGTCGAAACGACCTCGCGGCCAGCAACCGGGCGCACCCGGCCACGGTCGTAAACCGCGCAAGGACCTGCCGGTCGTGGAGATCGAACTCGACCCGCCCGCGGACCAGATCATCTGCACCTGTTGCAATAAACCCTGGGTGCCCAACGGCGAATCGGAAACCAGTGAGACGATAGAATGGGTAGTGCGCATAATCCGCCGCCGCGTCAATCGTCGCAAATTTCGCCGTCCTGACGATTGCACTTGTGACGACGGGCGACCCGACATCGTGTGCGCACCAGCTCCCCCGGCGCTGATTCCTAATGGATTGTTAGGCATCAGCTTCATCGTCAATGCACTGCTTTTGAAGTTCCTCGACTTGGTTCCCATGAACCGGATCCTAGCGATGACTGCTAGGGAAGGTATGCCTCTGAGCGCGGGCACGCTATGCGGCGTGTTCGAGAAAATCACCCCGCTGTTCCTCCCGCTCTACGAGGCGATTTCAGCCCGCTCGCGCCAAGAAGATCTTGTCCTGATGGATGAAACCCGTTGGCAGGTTTTCATCAAGCAGCCTGACAAAACCGGCTACCGCTGGTGGTTGTGGGTGGCGGTCACAAAAGTGACGCGCTTATATATACTTTCGCCTTCCCGCTCGGGCTCGGTGCCCAAGGAATACTTCGGCTACGACGCGGAAAACGGCACCATCGCCTTTCACAAACAATTGATGGTAGATCGCTACAAAGCTTATGAATTTTTGAAAACCCTGCTGGCTTTGGCCTACTGTTGGGCGCATGTTCGCCGGGATTTTATCGATGTGAGCCGCGACGACAAGGACTGCCAATGGGCCGAAGATTGGGTGGAGCGCATCGGAGAACTTTATGCCCTCAACAAGGTGCGCCTGGCTCTCGCATGCAAGCTCGACGCGCCACTCCAGCTCCCCGCTCCGTTTGTGGAACTCGACCCCGAACGCATGCAGACTCCCGCCTATCAGCAAGCGGACTTAGGGCTGCGCCAGGCGGTGGCAAAAATGGACGAGGACCGGCGCACGGAGCTCGCCATCGCGGACCTGCGCCTCCCACGGCGCAAGACTCTTAAAAGTCTGGAAGCCCATTGGCACGGGCTAACAATATTTGTAGAACAACCGCAAATCCCGATGGACAACAACGGTGCCGAACGTGCCGCGCGCCCAGCGGCCGTGGCCAGAAAGAACTTCTACGGCAGCGGGTCGAAGTGGAGCGGGGATTTGCTAGCCATGCTCATGAGCCTGCTGCAAACGCTGCTCATTCATCGGATAGAACCTCGGGCATATCTAACTGCCTATCTTGAAGCCTGCGCCAGCCACGGATCAAAAGCGCCCAAGGACATCACCCACTGGCTGCCATGGAATTTCATCCCGCCAGAAATCCCCGCCGCGCAGGATCTCCCGCAGGGCAGTCAACCCCAGGGGCCGGCCCCATGAAACGCGATTCTCCACTCGATTCCCCGCTGGATTCCCTGCGCTTCAGCGGTCGCGATTTTTCCCAATCGGAGCTAACGATCATCCGCGCCTGGCTCGCGGAAAACACCCTCTGCCGCGAACATCTCGCGCGCCGTGTCTGTCAGGAATTCGGCTGGTTCAATGTTGCGGGAAAACCCAAAACCATGAGTTGCAAGGTCGCGCTGCTGCGCATGCACCGGGCCGGACTCATCGTGCTGCCCGCACCAACGCACCCCGATACCAACCATCGCAAAGGGAAACTGGATGTTAGGAATCCACAAGCAACCGGGACAGAGATGCCCGCGCCGTTTCCGAGCCAGCTCGCCCTAGACGCGTAACAAGTGCGGCAAGTCCGCTTTGAACTCGTGCAAACCGCCGCCGAGCGCTCCATCTATCACCAACTCTTGCGGGACCATCATTACCTTGGAGCCGGCACCATGGCCGGGGCGCAACTGCGCTACCTCGCCCGCAGCGGCGACGAGGTCGTCGGTGCCTTTGGGTTTGGTGCCAGCGCGTGGTTGGTTGCCGGACGCGACCGCTTCATCGGTTGGTCCGACACCTCGCGCCGCGCCAACCTGCATCGAGTCGTCAACAATAACCGTTTTCTAATCCCCCCCTGGGTGCATGCTCCCAACCTGGCCTCCCGTTTGCTCTCCTTAGTCGCCCGGCGCATCGCCGCAGACTGGCACTCACGCTACGGCTACAGCCCCGTGCTGCTCGAGACATTCGTGGAGTTGGAGCGCTTCACGGGCACTTGCTACCGTGCGGCCAACTGGATCGAAGTCGGCACCACCAAGGGCCGTGGAAAACTCGAAAAGAACCACCGCCAAATCATCCCCCTCAAAAGCATCCTCGTTTACCCCCTCCACAAGAACTTCCGCTCCATCCTCGCCTCCTGAGCCTTACAGGAGGTCACCGAATATTTACCATCGGGGCGAAACATATCATTGCAACACAGGCACTTGCGGGAGTGTCAGCGGCGATCTTGTTTTCGGCTAAATCGGGCGATGTGGAACTCCGCCGTGGAACATGACCATTTTCTTCATGGACCCTTCAAAAAAAGGCCTTTCTTCCGTCTTCTTGGAGTCAAATTGCCGAATTTCAAACCGCCCGTTCCATCCGACGTTCACGCCGCCGCCCACACACGTCTCCCTCGAGGCCCTCAAAGAACTCCAAATCCCGCAAATCCTCGAAGAAGTAGGCTTCAACACCCGCCAGCAGGCCGAGGCACTCGCCAACATCATCGGCAGGATGTGCGCCCCCCGCAGCGAACGTGCCACGGCAAAATGGTTAAAGGAAAAAAGCGCCCTCGGTGAGCTTCTCAAGCATGACTTCACCCCCATGCCCTTGATTCAACTCTATCGAGCATCCGATC
>JBDLWH010000107.1:0-5760 GCA_039804325.1 Verrucomicrobiota bacterium | reverse complement strand
ATCCCCGAGGAGAAAAAGGAAGTCATCACCAAGGCTTACGAGGATGTAGACAAGGTCACCAAACAATACCGCAACGGCGTGATCACCGACGGTGAGCGCTATCAGAAAGTGGTGGACGTCTGGACCCATGCGACCGATACCATTGCCAATGCACTCTATCGTAAAATCGAGTTCAACGATGGCAAGGCGAAGGCTTCGCCACTCTTCATGATGGTGGACTCCGGCGCTCGTGGTAACAAATCCCAGATCAAACAGCTCGGCGGCATGCGCGGCCTCATGGCCAAACCGTCCGGCGAAATTATCGAACGCCCGATTATCTCGAACTTCCGTGAGGGTCTCTCGGTGCTCGAATACTTCATCTCCACTCACGGTGCCCGTAAGGGACTATCCGATACCGCTCTGAAAACTGCTGACTCCGGTTACATGACGCGCAAGCTTGTCGATGTGGCCCAGGACGTGATCATCACCCATCAGGATTGCAACACGGCTAACGGAATCTCTGTGGCCGCCATCATGGACGGCGACGAAGAATCTGCTTCGCTAGAGTCGCGCATCTACGGACGGGTTTCCTGCGAGCAAATCAAGGATCCTGTTACCGGCGAGACCCTCGTCGCAGTGGATGACGTCATCAACGAAGTCCAAGCCAAGGCCATCGAACGCATCGGCGTACTCAAACTCAAAATCCGCTCGGTGCTCACTTGCGAAAGCGAACGCGGGTGCTGCGCGAATTGTTATGGTCTCAACCTGGCCACCGGCCTGCCTGTGAAAATTGGCGAGGCGGTGGGCATCATCGCCGCCCAATCTATCGGCGAACCCGGTACTCAGCTCACCATGCGGACGTTCCACGTTGGCGGGGTGGCGGCGGCGACGTTCAAACAGCCGATCATCAAGGTCAAAAACAACGGTCGCTTGGTGTATAAAGAACTGCGCACCGTTCAGGCCGCCGATGGCACCTGGGTTGTCCTTAACAAAAATGGCTCTGTCTCTATCCGCGACAAGGCTGGCCTCGAACTCGAAAGCCACGTCATCGTTATCGGGTCGATCATTTCGGTCAAAGATGGCGAAGACGCGAAAAAGGGCGATACCGTCGTCACTTGGGATCCGTACAACGTGCCGATTCTCACCGAAAAGGGCGGTAAAGTCGAATTCCGCGATATGATCTCGGGGATCACCGTGACTAACGAAACGGATAAAGAAACCGGCAAGAAAGGCATGGTCGTTACCGAGCACAAGGAAGACCTTCACCCACAAGTCGTCATCATCGATGAAAAGACTAAGGAAGTGAAAGCGAGCTACTCGATCCCAGTCGGTGCTCACCTATCTGTTAAGGAAGGCCAAATCGTTACTGGCGGTATCCAGCTCGCGAAAACCCCGCGCAAGGTCGCTCGCACCAAGGACATCACCGGTGGTCTCCCACGTGTCGCCGAACTCTTCGAGGCTCGCAAACCAAAGGATTCCTGCGTCATCTCCAAGATCGAAGGCGATGTCTCGTTCGGTACTAACGTACGCGGCAAAAAACGCGTCGTTGTCACCCACGCCGAAACCGGCGAGCAAGTGGACCACCTCGTTCCGCTAGGTAAACACATCATTGTCACCGATGGCGACAAGGTGAAGCGTGGCGACCAAATCACGGAAGGCCCGGTTTCTCCAGAAGATCTGTTGGAAGCATGCGGTGCCCAGGAACTCCAGGAACACCTCGTCAACGAAGTCCAATCGGTCTATCGCGTCCAAGGCGTGGAAATCAACGACAAGCACATCGAGGTGATTATCCGCCAGATGCTGCGTAAGGTGAAAATCACCGACCCCGGCGATGCCGACCAGTACCTGTGGGGCGACCAAGTCGATCGCACGAACTTCAAACGCGTCAATGCCGCTATCATCGCTAACGGCGGTAAACCCGCCGAAGGAGAAGCTGTCCTGCTAGGTATCACGAAAGCCTCGCTCGAAACCGAGTCGTTCATCTCCGCCGCGTCCTTCCAAGACACCACCCGCGTCCTCACCGAGGCGGCGACTCTCGGCAAGGTCGATTACCTCACCGGCTTCAAGGAGAATGTCATCATGGGCCACCTCATCCCGGCCGGCACGGGCTTCCCATGCCACCGCGATTCGGAGTTCGAGTTCACCGTCGATGAACCCGAACCTATTGTCATCGCTCGCGAAACCGTCGAGGACGAAGATGAATCTGCCACCGCTTGAGTAAGAACTGATGATCATGCACTTCTATAAAATGAATGGTGCCGGCAATGACTTCATCCTCATTGATAACCGCGATCTATCCGTCAATCTCGACTCTGCGACTATCGAAGCCCTCTGCGACCGACACTGCGGTATCGGGGCAGACGGCCTGTTAGTCGTGGAGCCCCCACAGCAGGGGGCTGATTACAAATTCCGTTACTATAATGCGGATGGCGGAGAGGCGGAAATGTGTGGCAATGGAGCTCGTTGTTTCGGTCGATTCACGGCGCATCTCTCAGAGTATCCACCCGACCGAGTGACCTTCGAGACCAAGGCGGGCATGATCACTGCTGAGATGGTAGGGGATCATGTTCGCATTGCCATGTCCGATCCCAAGGATCTTCACCTTGACACGCCCGCCATGATACCGGGGTTAGACGTCCCACTGCATTTTATCAACACCGGCGTCCCTCACGTGGTGGCATTTGTCCCCGGCGGCGATGCCTTCGAGCAACTCGACGTCTTCTCGTTGGGCCAGGCCATCCGCGAACACACGGCGTTTGCCCCAGCAGGAACTAACGCTAACTTCGCTACTGTCATCAATCCCAGTCATCTGGAAATCCGTACCTACGAACGCGGCGTCGAGGATGAAACCCTCGCCTGCGGAACAGGAATGGTCGCTTGCGCATTGATCCATCACGTTCTATCAGGCGATCCCTCGCCCATCCGAGTGGACGTCGCTGGCGGCGACTCACTCACCATCGCCTTCAAAAAATCTGGCCCGCACTCGTTCAAAAACGTCACCCTCACCGGCCCTGCCGACTTCGTCTTCGAGGGCGAAATCGAGCTCTAATGGCCATAAGAAATTTTTGCGCATCGTGTATCGGGCTTTGACCTGAGGCGTGGATCGGGCATCATCTGCCTGTCATGCGAATTACTGGCACCTATACCGCACTCATCACCCCGTTTCGCGATGGGGTCATTGACGTGCCCGCCTATGAGGCCCTCATTGAACGGCAAATTGCCGGCGGCGTGGATGGCATCATTCCGTGCGGCACGACCGGCGAGTCGCCCACCCTCAACACCCAAGAACACCTCGAGGCGATACGCTTGGCCGTCGCCTGCGCGGCTGGTCGTTGCGTGGTCATCGCGGGGGCCGGCGCTAACGCCACAGCCGAGGCTATCGAACTCACTCAAGCTGCGGAAAAACTCGGTGTGGATGGCACCCTCCAAGTTTGCCCTTACTATAACAAACCCTCACAGCAGGGACTCTTTCTTCATTTCAAGGCCATCGCCGAATCGACATGCCTGCCCATCATGCTTTACAACGTGCCCGGCCGCTCCGTGATTGATATGGCTCCCGATACCACAGCCCGCTTGGCTGCGGCCTGCTCTAACATTGTAGCGCTCAAGGAAGCCGGCGGCTCAGTGGAACGTGTTAACCAACTCGTGCATGCCATGCCCGAGGATTTCGCCATCCTTTGCGGCGATGATCCGCTCACGCTGCCCTTCATCGCCTGTGGTGCCACTGGCTTGGTCTCGGTAACTTCTAACCTCATCCCCGATGTCATGGCCCGCCTCGTGCGCGCCTGTCTCAACGGCTCGTTCGACGAGGCTCTTGTCCTCCAAAAGCAATTCTATCCCCTCATGCGCGGCCTGATGTCCCTCGACGTCAACCCGGTACCTATCAAAACCGCCGTCGCCCTTCAGGGCCACTGCTCGCCTGAATTGCGCCTGCCTCTCGCACCCATGTGCTCGGAGCACATCGCGAGCCTTAGATCTCTGCTAGAATCATATAATTTGTTACCCTAACGCTAAACCAAACAACCCAATGGCCAAACTCTTCATTCCCGGACCTATCGACGTATCGAAAGAAACCTTTGCGGCAATGAGCCAGCCGATGATAGGCCACCGCGGCAGCGAATTCGAGGTGCTCTATGCATCCACGCAACCTGTACTTCAGGAACTCGGCGGCACCACGCGACCATTTTTCCTTTCCACTTCATCGGCCTGGGGTGTGATGGAAGCCTCGTTACTTAATTTGTGCACCCAAAAAGTCCTCACGCTTTGCTGCGGCGCGTTTTCTGATAAATGGTATGACGTTGCGAAAAGCAAGGGCATCCAAGCCGAAAAAATTCAAGTCGAGTGGGGCGATGCGATCACCCCTGAGTCGGTGCGGGCGAAACTCGAAGAAGGCGGCTTCGATCTTGTCACCTTGATTCATAACGAAACTTCCACAGGCGTGATGAACGATTTGGCCGGCATCGCCAAGGTCGTCAAAGCATTTCCAGGCGTTTTGTTTGTCGTGGATGCCGTTTCCTCGTTCTCCGCTGTACCCATCGAAATGGACGCGTTGGGTATCGACGTGTTGTTAGCCGGCGTCCAAAAGGCGCTCGCCTTGCCGCCCGGACTGACCATCTTTGCTTGCTCGCAAGCCGCGCTGGATCGGGCGAAGGACCAACCGAACCGCGGGTATTATTTCGATTTTATCGAATTTGCGAAAAACGCAGCAAAAAATAACACTCCATCGACCCCGGCGATTTCTCTTATTTTCGGGCTCCAACACATCCTTGGCGTCATCGCAGCGGAAGGTGTGCAGAACCGATTTGCCCGCCATGCCGCCAACAATGCCATGATCCATGAGTGGGGCGCACGCCATGGTTTTAAGAACTTCGCCCCTCCTGGCAACGCGTCGGTTTCTCTCACGTGCTTCCACACACCAGCCGGTTTTGACCAATCCGCGTTTATCAAGACTCTCAAGTCAAAACACGGTTTCGTTATCAACGGTGGCTACGGCAAGATCAAGGGCCTAACTTTCCGCATCTCCAACATGGGTAACGAAACCGCTGCGACGATGAACGAACTCATCACCGCTATGGACGAAGTGTTAGGATAACGGCTGGTAGCGCGGCCTAGATGAGCCTGCAAAGGTAGCGCGGCCACGACGAGGCCGCAGACCATGGGACGACAACGGAGGGCTCAAGGAATGCCTGATAGTCTGGCCTTGGGCAGAGCGTCGGCGATCCCAGCGCGTGCCCTCTCGGCGAGAGCGCGCCACCTGATTCGAGAACGCGCCACCTTAGGGGGCAGGCAAAGGTAGCGCGGCCTCGATGAGGCCGCAGACCATGGGACGACAACGAAGGGCTCAAGGAATGCCTGATAGTCCGGCCTTGGGCAGAGCGTCGGCGATCCCCAACGCGTGCGCTCTCGGCGAGAGCGCGCCAGTGCGAACGCACATACATGAAATCAACCAGTGAAAGTCTGAGTCATCCCGAGACGAGCAACGGGAGAGCAGCCGGAGGCAACTGCGTCGTCGCGAGACGGGGTGGGGAGCAGCCCGAGGCGGACCTGCGGTCCCAAACGAGAGTGAACCCGATTCGGTTTACAACAACGGCGAGCCTTCTAGCGATTGGCGAAGCCTGCCGCATGAGCGGTAACCGTTTCCTCCCACATCCCTCGTTCACGGGGGAGAAACGGGTTGTGGTGGATGGTTGGGGTGAGAACGCAGGGAAGGTATCATGTGGAAGCGTCGAGATCTGTCCGGGCAGGAATCCGCGCGAGCGGAGCCGGGCAGAAGTCAGAGCC
>JBDLWH010000106.1:0-5786 GCA_039804325.1 Verrucomicrobiota bacterium | reverse complement strand
ACTTGGTCGAAATCACGGATTCTGGGACAAGCACTATCTATCGGAGCGTGAAGCACGCTGTGGATTCCGTCGATCCTCATGGCTCTAACCGTGCAAGAAACGCGTCAGTGGCGTCATGTGGCAGGTCCACCCAGACGTGGTGGGGGTCGCCGGGAGCCACGGTGATCGCTTCCCCGTGGGCATTTTCCATGCGAGCGACTACTTGCTGGACGTTGCCGCTGGGCAGGATCACTTCGATGGTATCACCCACATCGAAGCGATTTTTGACGAGCACCTCCATCAATTGGCGTTCTGGTGCCCAAACCAGAGCCTTGCCCACGTAGCGCCCGCGGCGTGGCACGGAATGGCTGTCGGCGTAGTTCTGATAGGTGGCATCTGCTTGTCTGTGGAAAAATCCGCTCGTGTAGCCACGGTTGGCAAGGCCCTCCAAATCCGTTAGGACCGCGGTGTCAAATGATCGTCCGGCCATGGCGTCGTCGATAGTTTTGCGGTAAGCTTGGCAACTTCTCGCGACATAATACGGACTTTTGGTTCTGCCCTCGATTTTGAGCGAGTCGATGCCTAGGTTCATGAGTCGGGGCACGTATTCCGCGGCGCGGAGATCTTTGGAGTTGAGGATATAGGTCCCGTGTTCGTCTTCCTCGATGGGCATGAGTTGTCCTGGGCGCTGACTTTCCTCGATGAGCATCTCGCTTTGATCGTCTGTGAAAACAGGCGGGTCACCTTGATGCAGTTTGTATTTCCAGCGGCAGGAATTCGTGCAAGCGCCCTGGTTAGAATCACGACCAGTGAAATATCCTGATAGCAGGCAGCGCCCTGAGTAGGCAATGCAGAGAGCCCCGTGGACAAAGACCTCGAGCTCAATATCCGGGCATTCCTGGCGGATTTCGGCGATTTCATCTAACGTGAGTTCGCGTGAGAGAATGATGCGCGAGAGGCCGAGTTTTTTCCAGAAGCGCACGGCGGCGACGTTCAGGGTATTTGCCTGAACTGATAGGTGGATAGGCATTTCTGGCCATTGATTGCGAGCCATATCGATGAGGCCAGGGTCGGCCATGATCAGAGCGTCGGGATTGAGTGCGACGACAGGAGCCATGTCTTTGAGGAAGCTGCGCACCTTGGCATTGTGCGGTAGCAGGTTGCTCACCACAAAGAAGCGCTTGCCTTGGCCATGGGCTTCGTTGATGCCCTCTTGTAACGCGGCCACATTGCGGAAGGAATTATTTCTCACGCGCAGGCTGTAGCGTGGCAAGCCCGCGTAAACCGCGTCAGCCCCAAAGAGAAATGCGGCACGCATCATCTCCAACGAACCGGCTGGAGCGAGTAATTCGGGTGCTTTCATGCCGACGAGTAATCCGGTTGGCCACCCGCGCGCAAGCTTGCTTAACGGATTTTTTCCACTGGATGTTATGGGGGAGACACTTTAGCTATTGGCCCGTGAAATACTCGTTTGTTATCGCTGTTGCCTTTGCCATCTCCGTACTCATCATGCTGATAGGCGGATTCATCTGGCACCTGAGCTCCACGGCAGAGTTTTCGCGCAAAACCAATCCGCCGGCCAAGGTCGCACCCGCACGAGCTCCAGAAAAGCCCCATGCGCGCTGATGCGCCGGTCTGAGTGAGGGATTAGATTCCCGGGGTTTTCGCCCGGCGCATCACGCTGAGCGCGCCGACTAGCAGGCAGAGAATGACGGCAAGCCACGCGAACCCGCGGTGAGACCGCTTGAGTTTAAGATCAATGGCCATGGGGCGCTCACCGTCCACTTGCACGCTGCGGCTGAAACTCAGCACCGTGCCGCGTTCTGGCAGGGTAACATCTAGGGCTGCGGGCGCGGGTTCGGCGGCGAGTTGTTGGGTGACGATGCGGTTGGCAATTTCTTTGAGCACGGCGTTTTCATCGGCAGAGTTGCCTTCTAGGAAACGATCAAATTGTTTGGGATCATAATTGTAGGCACCGCGGAGCACCGGGTTTACCTGAACCGCGCGATCGAGTTGTGGATTCTCGGATTGCTGCGGGGTGGCTAACCGATTGTCGAGAACGAGTTTTTGACGTCGGGTATTCAATCCGAGCACCGCCTGTTGGGTTTTGAGTTGGCGGAGTTGAACGCGCGCATCCTCGCCCGATGCGGCGTCGAGTTGGCCATTGCGTACGGCGTTGCCAAGGGCTAGGCCGGCCTTTTCCTGATCGCCAGCCACTAGCCATGCGTTAGCCTGGTCGAGTAGAGCCACGGCGCTCTGGGCGTCGCGGGAGCGTTTGCCGCGCACAAACGACTGATAGTCTTCGAGCCGGAACGCGCCCATGAGTGACTGTGATTTCAAATCAAAATCACCGCTTTGCTGTGCAAGCTGCCATCCCTCGGGGACCAGCACACGCCAGCTGAGGTTTTCCATTGGCACATCGAGGACTGGGCCTTCCAGGCGCTTGCCACGAAGCATCGGGGCGGCATAGACAAAGCGCACCACGGTGGGTCGTTGAGGTTCCGGCGATGGAAGCACATGAAACAACCAAGCGCCGCCCTCGCGCACCAAGGTGGCCCCTTCGTCGTTGACGAACACGTTGAATAACACCGCTCGCTCTGGCAGGCGCAATCGCAACGTGCCTTTGTCCACCACCTGCATGGTCATGCGCACTGCGGTGAGGGCGTCACCTCTAGCTGATAGTAGGGTGGTGAGTGATCCGTCCGACACGCGGAGTTTCCGTTGTTCCGCAAGTTGATGACGTTTGAGCCCCACCGGCAGCGGCCCTTCCGGATCGGCGACCCGAAACGCCAGTGTCGGGGCCACGCTCCGAGCGGTGCGGCCTAGCGACGCCTGCACCACGGCCCAATCCGTGCGCTGCCAGCCGCGTGGCAGAACCCCAGGTTCAAGTTCTAGCCGACCGCCCGCGCGAACCGCGACGAAGTAGGTGAGTTGGCGGACGTTTTCTAGCATAACCGGTGCGACTAACTCGACCCCTCCCTGAGCACCAGGCTGTTGGTATTCTAATACCACGTTAGTTTCTCCTGCGATGGCGCGTTGGAAGCGGATTTCCCAGAGTGCCTTTTCGCCTTCGACGGGGATGAGGTCGGCCACGGCCGGGCCGGTGGCGCGCACGGTGGCGGCGGCCGTGGCATCGAGCCCGTCAATGCGCACGCGCAGTGATTTGATGGCGGCATTTTCTATCCGATACTCGATAGGCACGCGGCTGAGTAATTGTCCTTCGCGGATGGTGGCCTCATGGAAAACGCGAGCCGTCACCCAAGGGGCCAGTCGGGTGATCGACAGGCCAAGCGCCCAATCGCTCTGTAATATGCGATAGGCAAGCGCCCCAGGCCGCGCGGCCGCCCGGGCGGATTCTTTCGGCCCATCAACTAACTCTCGCGGATCGAGTGGTGAGACATTCCTGCGATCTGCCGCCCGTACTTGCAGGCCACGTTCGGGAACCACGGTGAGTACGCCGGTTTCGCGCGACGCCTCGCGCAAACTCAGCCGCGGTACCTGCCAATTGGACATGGCTCCAACCGGTTTACCCGTTAGTGTGATGCTGAAATTGTGCTGCCCCATGGTTTTTCCTGATAGGTGGAAAGTCACCACGCGTTTACCGCTGGATTTCCCCTCGGTCCAATGACTCAGATCGTCGCCTGTGGCGCTTTCGATTTCCAAGCCATCTGGGACGTCGAGGTCGAGCCGAAACACACCGGAGCGAGTGATTGCGACGGTCAGATCGGTGGCGATGATTAAACGATCCTCGCCGAGAGAAACTAACTGCCAGAATTCCGCGCGCAGTTCGGGAGCCACCGCAGTGACTTTAAGCCTAGCATTAGCTTCGCCCGCGCCATAACGGAATGCGTGTTGGAGCAGTGCGAGTGGAAGCCCTTCCTGGTTGCGCGGCATGAGCTTGCCGTGGAAGTCCTCCGGGTTCACTCGTGAGAGTCCCGTCACCGCGACGCCTTCCGGTTGGACATCCTCGCCAAACGCGAGACCTAACAATCCGACCTCGCCCGCAGCGTTCATCACGCGCAGTGGTTCGAGTTCCAGCTCCATGGGCAATCCGCTCGCGCTGCGCTGGGTTTCAAGGGTTAACGAAAACCCTTTATTTTGTGCGGGTTCCACCGTGATGCGCAGTTCGCGGTTGACGGGATCAAAGCGCCAGATTCCCACAGGCCCATCGAGGACATCGCTCACGGTGAAGCCTGCGGGAACCTGCATGGTGAGCGACCTGACCCGGCCCTGAGCGGGACGAATCGTGACGAGATGACGGCCGTTTACGCCTCCAGGCCCAGGGAGAAACAGGTTGGCGACCTCTGCAAAATACTTTGTTTCTTCGGTGCCGACATCGCGTTGTTTCGCGCGGGCTTGGATTTTCAAGGTGGGTGAGGGCCCACAGATTAACAGAGCGCCGCTTTGGTTAGCCGTCAATCCATCGAGAGCTTGAATCCGGGCTGCCCCCGGGCAAATCCACTCTAGTCCACCCTGGTCAAGGCGCAGCGTCACTCGTCGCATTGCGGCTGGTCCGCCGGGCATTTCCCAGCCTAGCAGGGGATCTGCCACTGGCATCTCAAACGCCGCCTTGCCCGTGAGTCGGCCGGCGGCTTGCGCCACGATACCATAAGCGGCACGTCCATCTAATTGCATTTTAACGGCGTGCAGGTTTGTGCCCTCGAAGTGGCTGAGCACGGCCGGCTCACTTAACAACAAAAATCTATCGCCAGTTTCGGCCCGCAAAACCACGTCAACGGTTCCGTAGAGGCGCCCGTTGCGGATTTGCCAGTCATGAATCATGGACTCCGCAGGTTTTAGAGCGGGGGTTTCCGCCGCCTGCGCGTTCCATGACAACATGGTTGTTAGGATAACCATGGCTGCGACGCCCTTCGAGGCGGCAGGTTGACGCAGTGATTGAAGGACTCGGGGTAGCAGTCTGACCACCCCCGTCAGCGTGA
Organism: Verrucomicrobiota bacterium; assembly: GCA_039804325.1. Lineage (GTDB taxonomy): Bacteria > Verrucomicrobiota > Verrucomicrobiia > Verrucomicrobiales > Akkermansiaceae > Luteolibacter. The sequence goes on along the minus strand of JBDLWH010000106.1, from coordinate 867 downwards.
CTACAGCGAAGAACCACGGCGCGCCCCCGCGAATTGATAGAATCGCTGCGACGCTCATGGCCAATCCGCACCCGAGCCACCACCGGTCGGAACGCATCAAGCCACGCAACGCGAGCAGTGAGCCTAGCAGCAATCCTAACCATACGCTCCAACCGGTGCGCGCCAGCCATGTCGGCACATTGCCTAACTCCACGGATACCTCGTCATTGGAGCCCACCACCGGTGCCGCATATTCCAGCACTGCCAAATTGTCGCGACTCGTGGTAGCCGCGGCCCATCCGAGCCATGCGGCGATCACACAGAATGCCAGCCCACCAAGTAAAAAGGTCAATTTTCTAACGGTCGTTAAATTTCCTTGGCTTGTTAGCAGAGTTACCGTGCCGGCAAGTAACAAAAGGGCGAGTCCGCCATTGCGATCTGCCAGCCACTCCCAACCGGTTGCCGCTAGCACCGGGTGAACGAGGTCGGCAGTGCCGCCACGTGGCACGAGTTGGCGTCCATCATCGCCAGAAATCGTCCAAGCACCCACCACGACAGGTACCTCCATGAGCGGAGCGACGAGGCGCGGGCGGCTAGGATTTGCGGCGCGAGCCCCATAACGCAAGGCCACCTCGAAGGCCTGATTGGGATTCCCACGCAACGGGAGCGGCACTAACATCGCCACGCCATCGGCACGTGCGTTGACGGCCGCGCCATCCACCTTTGACTCCCACAAGGCGGTGCCTTCGGGAAAGACCAAGCGCAAGGCACTGCGATCACGCGATTTGACAAAAATCCGAGCATCCGTCACCCACTGGCCGTCACGCGCAACGTGGCTAGTGAGTTTGAGGAAATCAACCACCTGACCGATCGTTTCTCCGGCGGCGA
>JBDLWH010000105.1:0-3894 GCA_039804325.1 Verrucomicrobiota bacterium | reverse complement strand
CCGGCCCAACCACCGAAGCGGTCTTCATCGAACGCTTGCAATCCGCCGTCGAGGCCGTCGCCGAAAAAGACGGCAGCGCCGTGGCCGATGCCTGCCATGCCCACTGGTTGGACCTCGGCGCACGCGTCAAATCCACCATGGGCCTCGACCTCCACGCGTCGAATCTCATTGATGCCACTCTGGCAGATGCCCGAAATCGCTTTGTCCAACGCCTCGGCCACGCGGCGAGGCTGGGCATTGGGTATCTGAAAGTGCGCAACCAACTTGATCCAGAATTGCGGCGGCGCAATCGCGCCCTGAAATCGTTTATTTTCATGACGCTTTTATTCACCATGGCCGGAGCGATCAGTGGCGCGCTGGGCGTGCCGTGGGCACCAGGGATACTCTGTGCCCTTGCCGCGCTTTTCCTGACCGGTGCCATCCTAGTCGCCTGGGTCACACGCGCCGCCATCGCCCGCGATTTCCAACACCGCCTGCGCAACACCTGCGGAACCTTCGCAAGCACACTCCACGCCGACTACGAAGAAGCGTTGCGCATCGTCTTCCGCGATTACGCGTCGTCCCTCAGCAGCGTGCGCACCCACCTCGCCCGCGAAAAACTCGCCATCGAACCGAGCTTGCGCCGATGGCAGGAACTTTTCCTCACCCTCAAAGCCATCGAACAAGAACTGTGAGCCTCGAACGATTGACTTGCCTCACTCCGCCAGGCGATGTCGCCGCGGTGGTCAGGTGGTCTGACTTTGCGCTTTCCCGCGCGCGTCGATGGCCGTAGCGTCGCGCCGCCATGAGTTGTTGCACCCCGAAACCGCCACTCGATCCATCCCTACACCGGAGCCAGAAGCCCGCCTGGCTCAAAGTTCGCTTGCCCAACAACCCGGAATTTTGGTCAACGAAGTCGCTCGTGACCGATTTGAAACTCGTAACGGTCTGTGAGGAGGCACAATGCCCGAATCGATGGGAGTGCTGGAGCGAACGCACCGCCACTTTTATGATCGCGGGAGAAAAATGCACCCGCGCCTGTGGGTTTTGTGCGATCAAAACAGCCAAGCCCGACCCGCTCGAAGCCGACGAACCGGAGCGCGTTGCAGAAGCGACCCGGCGCATGCAATTGCGCCACGTGGTCATCACGGCCGTGGCACGCGACGATCTGCGCGATGGAGGAGCCGCTCACTTTGCCCAAACCATTCACGCCGTGCGAGCCGCCAACCCCGGCACCATCATCGAAGTGCTCGTGCCTGATTTCAACGACCGCGATGAGGCATTACGCGTCGTGCTCGATGCCCGCCCGCACATCTTCAATCACAACCTGGAAACCGTTGCGCGCCTCACCCCGCTGGTGCGCTCCCGCGCCCAATACCAACGCAGCCTGACCGTGCTCAAAAAGGCCATGGCCATGGCTCCCGGCAAAATTGCCACCAAAAGCGGCATCATGTTAGGTCTCGGCGAGCAGCCCGACGAAGTGCTGCAAGCCTTCGCCGACCTACGCGCCCACGACGTGACCGTGCTGACGCTGGGACAATACCTCCGCCCGTCGAGCAAACACCTCCCGGTCATCGAATACATCACTCCCGAGGCGTTCGCCCATTACAAGCAAGTCGCCCAAGACATGGGATTCCGTCACGTCGCCAGCGGCCCACTGGTCCGAAGTTCCTATCACGCCGGTGACTTCCGCCCGGAAATCGACGTGCTCGACGACACTCCCTGAGCACCGATATCGCGGCGTCTGCCACGGTCTCTCATGCGTCATCCCGCAGCCAACGCGCTGCCTGCGGGGCAAAATACGTCAGTATCATCGAAGCCCCCGCACGCTTGATCGCCAGAAGCGACTCAAGCACGATGGAGCGCTCATCCAGCCAACCGGTTGCCGCTGCGCTCTTGAGCATGAGATATTCGCCGCTGACCTGATAGGCGGCCACCGGCAGCGTGGTCGTTTCGCGCACCCGAGCGATGACATCGAGATACAAACCGGCCGGTTTGACCATGAGCATGTCGGCCCCCTCGCCCTCGTCGAGCAACGTCTCGCGCACCGCTTCACGCGAGTTCGCAGGGTCCATCTGATAGGTTTTTTTATCGCCCTGCTTGGGGGCGGAGTCCAGCGCGCCGCGGAACGGACCGTAGAAAGCGGAGGCGTATTTTGCGGTATAGCTGAGGATGGCCACATCGGTGAAATCCTCGGAGTCGAGGGCATCGCGGATGGCCGCGACGCGCCCGTCCATCATATCGGAAGGAGCGACGATGTCGGCCCCGGCACGCGCATGGCAGAGGGCCTGCAGGCAGAGCACTTCGACGGTTTCATCATTGAGAATGGAGAAATGGCCGTGTGAGTCACGCCTCACGATGCCGTCATGTCCGTCGGAGTTATAGGGATCGAGCGCCACATCAGTGATCACACACAACGAGGGGTGAGCGGCCTTGAGCGCTCGTATCGCCCGTGGCACAAGCCCCTCGCTCTGATAGGCCGCCTCTGCCTGTGGCGACTTGAGCGACTCCTCGATTTTTGGGAAAAGCACCACGGCCGGGATACCAAGCGCGAGTGCCGCACCAGCCTCGCGCACCAGACTATCTAACGACCAGCGCGTCACCCCAGGCATCGCCGCAATCGGCGTGTCTTCCAGATCATCGTGTAGAAACATCGGCAAAATGAAATCGGCGGGACTCAGCGTGGTCTCGCGCACCATGGCGCGGATGGCAGGGGTCTGACGGTTACGGCGAGGACGATGCATGACCCACGGTAGAAGCAGGCACCTCATTGTCGATGGCCATTTACCCGACATGGGTGGCCTAGCCGCCGAGACCACATCCTTATTGGCTCACACGCAAGCGCATGAAGCGGACGGGCTTTTCTGTGACGAGAGCGGCATCCTGCACGGTCACAAGCCAATAACTGCCGCCGCCCGGAGTTGGGTCGTATTCTGAAAGCACTGTGGTGGCCGGACTCCAACTGTTATCGCTGAGGGAATCTGAGGACTGCACGGTATAAGTCACGTCGTCGGCCGTTTTGTTTTTTCGATAGGTCAGGGTGAGGTGGCCTTGTTTCAGGGTGACGATTGGCAGCTTGTCAGAGGCTGGAACCATGGGGTCCAACGCGAGGGCATATTTGATCAGGTTGGTGACGCCGTCGTTGGCAGGCATGGCCATCGGGCCACTGATGGCGGGATCGTTCAGGCTGTTGGGATCGGTAAAGGCGCGCCTTGCCCAAGCGCTGTAGTTGTTGTCGAGCCTGATGGCCTGAACGCTGTAGGTTTTGGTGGTGGTTCCATCCTGCGCGGTGACCACCGTGGTGATGGTGTTGGTTCCCACAGCAAGGGCGATGGGGCCGCTCGCAGATCCAGACGCGACGCTCGTCCCGTTCACTTTCACTGTGGCGGATGAGTCGGTCGCGGTCGGCGTCACCGTGATTGTCGTCGTGTCGTTCGGCACGCTCGCCGTGTAGGTGGGCGTCGATGCGGCAAACGCAGGGGTCAAGGTGCCGCTGCTCAGTGCCAACCCGGCGAGTGTCGATACCGTGGAAAGTCCACGCGTCACGGTGAGGGTGTAAGTTTTGGTGGCGATTCCATCCTGCGCGGTGACCACCGTGGTGATGGTGTTGGTTCCCACAGCAAGCGCGATGGGGCCGCTCGCAGATCCAGACGCGACGCTCGTCCCGTTCACTTTCACTGTGGCGGATGAGTCGGTCGCGGTCGGCGTCACTGTGATCGAGGTCGTGTCGTTCGGCACGCTCGCCGTGTAGGTGGGCGTCGATGCGTCAAACGCAGGGGTCAAGGTGCCGGTGCTCAGCGCCAACCCGGCGAGTGTCGATACCGTGGAAAGTCCACGCGTCACGGTGAGGGTGTAAGTTTTGGTGGCGATTCCATCCTGCGCGGTGACCACCGTGGTGATGGTGTTGGTTCCCAC
>JBDLWH010000104.1:0-5032 GCA_039804325.1 Verrucomicrobiota bacterium | reverse complement strand
CACCGACGATATTTTGGTCGCCCTCGCGTTCGACGGTATATTCTTCGAGCACGCCGTCTTCGAGCAGCGCGACTCGCCGTTCAAGTTTTTCGACGTTCACGATGATGGTGTTACCGTGCATCGGGTCTGGTTTGCCTAGGCCAAAGAGTCTTTTGATATGTTGGATCATGATAATGAGGTAGTTGTGGATAAAGGGTGATACTGGGGGTGATAGATAATGAGAATCAAGGGGTGGGGGGAGATTCGGTCACGGGCACCGCTCTGGGGATGACCGTGCCTTCGTCGTCAATTTCTGGGGTGAGTGTCGGAACAGGTGTGATGGGTGCCTCTCCTGAAGGCGGGGCACCGAGCACATCCCCGACTTCTTCGCCGGTTTCGCCGGTTTCGCCATCCGTGCCAACCGTCATGGCCTCCTCCGCCTCAATCGCCGCTAGCACGTCGGGTGGCAGCACGATGGTTTCAAGACGTTGCATGTTGCCAGCAAATTCGGTCTGCGGTTTGAGTGGCAAACGAAACCCTTCGTCCTGGGCAAATAGCCCACGGTAAATCAAATGCACCAGCGGCCCACACACCCCACCACCCGATCCCGCATTCTGAACCAACACGCAGATGGCATACTTAGGGTTTTCATAAGGCGCAAAGCTGATGACCCACGAATTGTTCGACTTCTTCCCGTTGTCCATCGTCTGGGCCGTGCCGGTTTTGGCGGCCACTTCCATGTGGGGCATTTTCACTTTGCCCGCCGTGCCACCAGCCACATTGACCGCCATCCACATCCCGCGACGAATCAACTCAAAATCCTTGGGCGTAATGCCGGATTGAATGAGATCGACGACCAGTTTCGGTTGGTTGTCGATGAGCACCTTGCCTTCTTCAGAAACCGCCTGGCGAACGATGCGCGGCTGGTAGTATTTACCGCCGTTCGCGACGCAGGCGGCCACGGCGCACAGTTGGAGCGGCGTGGCTAAGGTGTCTCCCTGACCGATGGAGAGGAAGGCGGTGAGCACGGGGGTCATGGCGGCACCGGGGGTGGCGGCGCGCCAAACCTTGCTGCCGGGAAGGATGCCGGAGTCTTCCTGCGGCAGTTCGATACCGGTGCGCTTGCCGATGCCAACCAATTGGCACCCATCGATCATGGCGCGCCATCCGATGGTGTTGGCGAGTTTGTTGAAATAGGGATTACACGATTGTTGGATCGCCTTGGAGAGGGTGAGCGATCCGTGGCTGCCCTTGCTTTTGTTCCATAACCAGCATCCAACCTTGTGGTTGCCGTAGGCCACGTAGCCGTCACAGGAAAAACATCGGTTGGCCATCCCCTGTAGCGCCCCTGAGATGGCGGTGGGGATTTTCATCGTGGACCCGGGCGTGAACGACGAAATGGCGCGGTTGGTGAACGGCGATAGTTGCTTGTTCGCGTTGTAGGCTTTCCACCTATCCGTGGCGATGCTCGGAATAAACGCGTTGGGCTCGTAGTCGGGCACCGACGCCATGGCGAGCACTTCACCGGTGTTGACATCCATGACGACACCCGCAGCGCGGCCAGCACGGCGCAAAACGTTTTCGAGGAGGTATTGTTTTCGCGCGTCGATGGCGAGTTGCACTTTGGCCCCTATCCCCGGTTTGGTGTAATCGGACATGCGGATGGTGCGGCCTTTTTCGTCCTTGACGATGGTCTTGCGCCCTTCGGGCCCCCGAAGGATGGTATCCAGGCTCGATTCGACGCCAGCGATGCCCTTGTCGTCACCGATATAGTGGTTGAAGACGTGAGTAGCGCTTTCGGGAACGTCGCCCTTTTCCCATTGTTTGAGGTATCCCAAAACATGGCTGGCCAATGAGCCATACGGGTATTGACGCTGCGGCCTAATGCTCAGGTAAACCCCTGGCAAATCTAAGTTGTGCTCAGCGATTTTCGCAAATTCCTCGTAACTCAGGTCTGTCCGGTAAATGAAGGGAATGAGACCACCGTGGGTCAGATAGTGCGTGCGCAAATCCCCTGCCTTGAAGTTTTTCGCCAAACCTAACTCTTTGAGACGCCCCAATGTGCTTTCCTTGCCGTCCTTGACGATGGACACAATGTCTTTCTCCTCACGCTTGCGGATCAGGCCGTCCTCCTTGGTGAAGCGCTTGCGCGTGGGATCGCTCGGATGCTGGGTGAGGTAGGCTTCGCGGATTTCCTCAAGGTTGAAGGACACCTCGTATTTACGCAGATTTCTGGCCAGCGTCACACCGTTGCGGTCTGTGATTTCCCCGCGGATGCCCGGCTCGCGAATCGTGACGGTTCGATTGCTGGGCACCAAGTTAAGAAATTCGGCGCGCCGCAAAATCTGAAATTCGATCAGGCGGGTCAATAGGGTGCCAAATCCCACGAGCACAAGGGCCGTAAGCAGATAAATGCGGATGCGGTAGCCGGGTTCCATGGGATCAGAACGCGCGTTGTCGCCGGCGTCCGGCTTCGGGGTTGATCGAGTGGTCGCATGCCTCTGCAATACGAAATAGGGCCCAAAAAATCACTGGCGCAAAGAGCATCGTGACCAACGAGCTGAAACCCATCTGCAAAACCGTCGCCTGTGTCAGAATAAAATCGCCTCGCACAAAGTTGATGATCGCGTATTCCGCACTCAAATAAAGCATCACCGCAATCCCCGAGAGCAACGCCGACACCTGCCACTTCCCCCGATGAAAGAGCGGCTGTATGCCCAACATCAGAAATCCCATCGCCCCAAAGAGCAATATCGAATAACCAAAACGCAACGAGTCAACTTGCTGGGTATAAACGTCCATCCCGCCGCCATGCCCAATGAGCGTGCATTGCGCGTCCCAGAAAAAACCACCCAGAAACGCGAGCACTAACATCGTGCGCGTCCCCACCGTGACCGCACAGCACAAAAAAACGATCTGAACCAGCAGGATGCGCGAGTGGTGAATGCCAGTGAAGGCCGGCAAAAACTGCTGGACGACAAAGGCGGCGAGGAGCAGCAGGATGGTGATGAGGGAGTAACGAATCACGGCGGGCTTATGAATCGGTGGAAAGCACCACGAATACCGCGTCGAGATCCGCGAAGTTGACCGCTGGTATCACGAGCGCTTCGGAATCCAGCGCGCCTTTTTCGACGGATTGGATGGTGCCGAGAAGGATATTGGGCTGAAATGTCCCGCCACGACCGGTGCTCAACACCTTTTGCCCAGGGCGCAACGCCGCAGCCGCCGAAAGAAATTTCAATCGCAGCAGCGGATCGCCATCGAAACCGCCGCGCTGACCGCTGAGAATGCCCACTTCCGGCGAACCTTCGACGCGCGCCGAAACCTGGCATTTCTCATCCGTGAGCAAGAGAACCGACGAGCGCTCTCCACCGTTGTCAATGCGATCAATCATGCCTACCAATCCTTCGTTCGATAACACCGCCAACTGCGTGCCTATCCCACGCTTCGAGCCTGCGTCAATCTCAACCGTTTGCCACCATGTCGTCGGGTTGCGCCGAATCACGCGCGCCGCTACCACCTCAAAATGCGTGGCCTTCGTGAAGTCCAACGCGTGACGCAGTTGCGCATTCTCGTTTTCCAACGCTCGAAACTGCGATTCAATGAGCCTCAGCCTGTCGTATTGCTGGCGCGTGACATCAAGCTCGATTTCCAGCATTTTCGAGTGTCGGGTTTCCTCAAGAAATGCCCGCGCCTTGGTTTCTAACTCCGATCCCGACTTCAAAAATGGCGACATGACCGCATAATAGGCATTCTGAATTTCCCGAACCGTCCGATCACTTCGCGTGAAGGCCCAGCCTGCCCCTGCGAGGAAGAACAACAATGCGATGAGATTGAGCGGCTTCATGGCCGGAAATTACCAAGGATTCGCTTAGCGGTCCTTATTGGTGACGAGCTTAAGCAGGGATGGCTCCTGAAGCGTCTTGCCCGTGCCTTCGGCCACGGCGCTGAGGGGGTCCTCGGCGATGTGGACTGGCAGCCCAGTTTCTTCGCGCAGTAGGCGGTCGAGTCCTTTGAGCAGGGCTCCTCCTCCGGCGAGCACGATACCGCGGTCCACCAAGTCGGCGGCGAGTTCCGGGGGACAACGTTCAAGGGTGGTCCGCACCGCATCTACGATGGTGCGCAATGGATCGGCCATGGCTTCACGAATTTCTTGCGACGTGATGGTGATGGTTTTTGGCAAGCCCGCAACCAAGTCGCGCCCCTTGACTTCCATGGTCATTTCTTTGGGCAACGGCGCGGCGGAACCCAGACGAATTTTGATATCTTCGGACGTGCGCTCACCAATCATCAGGTTGTAAACGCGCTTCATGTATTGCAGAATCGCTTCGTCGAGTTCGTCGCCCGCGGTGCGCACGCTCCGAGCGTAAACGATACCCGAGAGCGAGATGAGGGCCACCTCGGTGGTGCCGCCACCAATGTCCACGATCATATTGCCCGACGCTTCTTGCACCGGCAGGCCAACCCCGATGGCGGCGGCCATCGGCTCATCGATGAGATAAACCGCGCGGGCACCCGCTTGTTCGGCAGATTCTCGCACGGCGCGTCGTTCGACTTCCGTGATACCCGAGGGAATGGCGATGAGCACGCGCGGGTTCGACCGACGACCCTTGTTCACCTTGCGGATGAAATGGCGGAGCATGGCCTCGGTGACCTCAAAATCCGCGATCACCCCATCCTTGAGCGGCCGAATCGCCACAATATTGCCCGGCGTTCGCCCAAGCATGCGTTTGGCGTCATCGCCCACGGCGAGAACTTCGTTCGTCCCCGCTTTCACGGCCACTACCGAGGGTTCTCTCAAGACGATGCCGTGATTTTTGACGTTGATCAGTGTGTTGGCCGTACCCAAATCAATGCCTATGTCATTGGAAAAAAGGTTGCCGAAAAGCTTTTTGAACATGGAAGAAGTTGAAAATAAGAGAATAATGAAAAATTCCAGTTGGCTCATTGAGGTGCAGCCAGCACTTGATTTCGCTAAGATCATCGGCAAACCCTAATCAGAGTGGGGCGGGATCTCGTCGTGACAAGCGGGGCAGCGTCGCCAGTCACGCCC
>JBDLWH010000103.1:0-3462 GCA_039804325.1 Verrucomicrobiota bacterium | reverse complement strand
CCACCGAGGGCGGCCCGGCGGTTAAGGTGAATCGGGCGTTTGATTTCGTTTCCTTCCTCATCCTTGCTCTTGTGATTAAACGCGCGGTAGCCAGGAATGATCTCGCTGCCTGCCAGCACCCGCGCGGCGAGACTTTTGCCGTCTGGGCCGACTTCTTCGTTGCGTGGACTGACTTCGCGCAGTTCAAGTTTGGCTACTTTTTCCAGGGTGGTGCGGATTTTGGCGGATTCTGCGGGTTCGACGCCGGGCATTTGGAGCAGGATGCCATTGTTCCCTTGGCGGGCAATCATGGGCTCGGCCGTGCCCATGCCATTGAGACGCTTCTCGATGACCAAGATCGCTTGGTCAACTTGCTGAGGCGTGATGGGCATTTCGTTACCCTCGGCATCGGCCCGTGGTTGAATGGTGAGAGAGAACGACGAGCCGCCGAGAATATCGATACCGCCCTTGAGGCGCTCCTTGGGTGGCATGATGGCCATCAGACACAGAGCACAAATACCTATGGTCAGCACGGTGCCGACGTTGCGTTTCCGCCGCTCCACCTCACTGGCGAAATACCAGAAAAACAGGATGAGGAGGGAGAGACCGATCCCAAACACGACAAGAGGATCTTCGATGAAGGCGGTGGAGAGAAACATGGCTGAAACGGGGGTGGAGGATTCCGGGAGGAGCGCGAAAATCAAGAATTGAGGGAGATTATTTGGAGTCGTTGTCCTTTTTGAGAACGATGGCGACGGCCTGTTTATCGAACTCGATCATGGTGCCTTCGGCGACTTTGACGATCACGGTGTGCTCTTTGACATGATGCACGATGCCGTGGATGCCCGAGGTGGTGACGACTTTGTCGCTGGTTTGGAGTGCCGCGATGCGGGCCGCTTGCTCCTTACGCTGGCGCTGCTGCGGACGGATGAGCAGGAAATAAAACATGACGATCATGAGGCCCATCATGACATACGGGCTGCCGAGCAACCCACCGGCAGGAGGCGGGGTTTGGGCGAGCAGGGCGGAGGAAATTAGGGAATGCATTGGGGTAATAGGGATTCAGATCGGGTGTAGCGGCGGATGAAGGAATCTTTGTATTCTGAGAAGGTCCCCGCGACAATCGCGTCCCGCGCCCCGGCGACGAGGCGCAGGTAGAAATGCAGATTGTGGAAGGAAAGCAATCGTAAAGCGAGGATTTCACCGGCGCGGAAGAGGTGGCGGAGGTAGGCGCGGGAGAATCCGGCCACATGAGGATGTGCGGACGAGCAGAGTGGACGAGGATCTTTGGCGTGAATGAGGTTTTTGATGTGCAGCGGGCCGTCGAGCGTGAAGGCCACCCCGTGACGCGCCACCCGTGTCGGCATCACGCAGTCGAAGAGGTCCACGCCGCGGGCAATCATTTCAAGAATTTGGGGCGGAGTACCAAGACCCATGGCGTAGCGCGGCTTGTCATGGGGAAGGAAGGGCACGGCATGATCGATGGCGCGAAACATTTCGGACTCGGGTTCGCCCACCGAGACGCCGCCGATAGCGTAGCCGTCGAATCCGAGAGCGACCAACTCACGGGCAGATTGCTCGCGCAGGTCGGCGTAAACCGAGCCCTGGACGATACCGAAGTGGCATTGGCGGCCGTCGCCGGATCGTGGCTCATGAGCGGTGATCCAGTCCTTGCAGCGTCGTGCCCAACGAGTGGTGAGAGCCAGAGACTTGGCGGCGTAGGCCTCGTCGCAGGGATAGGGCGGGCACTCGTCAAAGAGCATGGCAATGTCCGCCCCGAGTGAGGCTTGAATTTCCATGCTCAATTCGGGTGTGAGCAACATTTTTGAACCATCGAGATGATTTTGGAAACGCACGCCGTCTTCGGAAATTTTGCGGAGTTTGGCGAGCGACCAGACCTGGAAGCCACCGGAATCGGTAAGGAAAGGCTTGCGCCAAGTGGTGAATTCATGGAGGCCACCCAATTCTTGGATCAAGGTATGGCCTGGGCGCAGCCAAAGATGGTAGGTGTTGCCGAGGATGATTTGGGCACCGAGTTCAACGAGTTCCGCAGGATGTAACGTTTTGACCGACCCCTGGGTGCCGACGGGCATGAAAATGGGCGTGTCCACCGTGCCATGCGGCAACACCAGACACCCGCGGCGGGCGGAACTTGCGGAATCGGTGGCGAGAACAGAAAAGGACACGGTTAGGCACGGCGAATATGTCGGATTGCCATGCCAGCCAAGCCTAATCGCCAACTCAATCGACTTCATCCCACGACTCCCCTCACCCGCAACAAACCCAAATTTTAAAGATGCTTTTGATTTCCGGCGACGTTGCCATAAAACACCGAATCAAAAATTTTCGTCTAGGAGCGATTTTTTCATGATTTCCCTCTGGCGGAATAATCGATTTCGGTCACATTAGACACGCTGTAGCCAATAACACCAAGACCAAGCACCCATTATGAAACTATTATTCAGCGCGATTTGCGCCTCATTGATCATCGCTCCGCTTTCCTTCGCCAATAGCTGCGAAAAGGGCAAATGCGACAAACCAAAGAAGGATGAACCCACGCTCGCCGCTTGCGGAAAATGCAAGAAGGACGACGGCTGCGATAAGGACAAGAAGGACGACGGCTGCGATAAGGATAAATGCGACAAGGCCAAGAAGGCCGAAGGCACTGTCGCCGCTTGCGGAAAATGCAAAAAAGACGACGGCTGCGATAAGGACAAAGACAAGGCCAAGAAGGCCGAAGGCACTGTCGCGGAGGGCGGCAAATGCAAGAAGAAGTGCGACAAGGAAGGTGAGAAATCGGAACTTGTTCTCGCTTGAGATCCCCGATTCTTTGCTTCATTAATCATTCAACTCGCCGCCGGAGCCAATTCGGCGGCGTTTTCGTGTTTGCTGCCAACTATGAACTTCCCTCGCCAGCGGAACCATCCTGTGCTCGGGACTGGCTTTGCGCTGTGGGGGTGTCTTTGTCTTGGCGCACTCACCGGTGACGCGCCCGCGTCCCCCGTCATCACCGATTTCGTGCTGAAAGCGGAATCGGCCAAGCATTACACCGAAGAGTTCAACAAAAACGACCCTGAGCTTTATCGAGGGTTCTATCCGAACGTGGCCGCGTGGGATTTTTTCCGCGACAACATCCCGCTGCTCGAGTGCCCGGACGAGGACATTCAAAAAACCTATTATTTCCGCTGGTGGACCTATCGGAAGCATCTCAAACAAACCCCCGCAGGTTTCATTGTGGATGAATTCCTGCCAGATGTCGGTTGGGCCGGGAATTACAATTCGATCAGTTGCGCCGCTGGGCATCACTTTTACGAAGGCCGCTGGTTGCGCGACCCTAAATTCCTTGATGACTACGCGCGCTTTTGGTTCGGCGGCGGCGGGGAACCACGACGTTACAGTTTTTGGGCGGCGGATGCCATCCGGGCCCGGTCGCTCGTCACCGGCGATCTCACCTTGCCGCTCGCGCTGCTGCCCGCGTTGATC
>JBDLWH010000102.1:0-2623 GCA_039804325.1 Verrucomicrobiota bacterium | reverse complement strand
CACACCGATCACTCGTGGTGGCATGAACTCGGCAGCACCTTCGGATGGGATGCCCAAACGCTCATGGCTCCCGTTGTGGTGGAATCTGGCGGTTGCCTAACCGCTGCCCTCGACCGTGAACCAGACTACCGGTCGGTCATCGCCCGCCTGTTCCGTAATGGTGCGGTCTCGTTTGTGGGCAACACGCGCGAAGGATGCGCACCACAGGAACTCCAACGCATGGAATTTTGGACTCATGTGTTCGCCGGTAAAACCATTGGCGAGGCCCATCGCCAATCGATCAACAGTGCTCTGCCCACGGTCATCGATAAAGAAAAGTTAGGACGCCGCGACTATCTCTACCAACTCTATATCCGCACGCTCTTTGGCGATCCCGCCTTCCGCATGCGCGTACCACGCAAACCGCTATCCGCCCCAGCCCACACCACCGTCATGGGTAACATCGTCACGGTTCATGCCCCTGCCCATTGGTGGCCAATATGCCAGTTTGTCCCTCCAGACTGGAAACGCTGGTCGGGCAAATCACTCCATGTCCTCCGCGGCGCTGGAACCTACGCCCAGTGCGAGTGGTGCTCGCAGGAATATGACCGCGAACTCACGTGCTTCACCGCAGAGTTTACCACTCGCCGACGCGTCGCTCGCATCGAAGCAAAACAAAATCCCCCCACCCCGCTCGGCATGACTGGAACCTGGCACGTCGATCACAACCGTGATGGCTCTCAGACTTTCCGATGGGTGGTCTGCCTCGCCGACTTCGACCAAATCAATGGCCGCATCGTCAATACCGTCGATCACCTTGACTATCACGTCGTTTACCAATGACGCCTAACCACAAACGCTCCTCTGACACCAAACGCGTCGGCATTTCCTAAAAAAATCCCGCCACCACGCCACTTGCTGGCTCACCCTAACATGGGTCATGCGTTACGGCGTGGGTGGGCATCCTTCCAATCGGATGGCCGTCGAGCGCCCGTGTGCGTCTAATCCCTCAAGACGCGCAAATTCCTCGACCACCGCTAACGACGCCCTAACGGATTCCTTGTCCAGGCGCACAATGCTCGTCCGCCGTTGGAATTGATCCGCCCTCAAGCCGGAAAACGATCGGCCCGCCCCACCGGTGGGCAGCGTGTGGCTAGGACCGGCGAGAAAATCTCCCACGGCCACGGGCGAATCTTCTCCCAGATAGATTGCCCCGGCCGTCCGGATGCACGGTAACCACCGGCTTTCTTCGGCGGTAATGAGCGAAAGGTGCTCTGGACAAAAAGCGTTAGAAAGGGCCACCCCCTCCTCAAAGGATTTGACGTGGAGGAGGAACGTGCCGGATTTGAGCACGTCGCGGATGATATTTCCACGTGAGAGCGACGGGAGTTGTTGGTCGATGGATTGGAGCACCTTGCCGATCAAGTCTTTGCAATCTGTGGCAAATCCCACCACGCTGTCGCCACCGTGCTCCGCCTGCGCTAACATGTCTGCCGCGATGAAGTCCGGATTGCCCGATTTATCTGATAGAATGAGGATCTCGCTCGGCCCAGGTAACAGATCGATGGATACGGCACCCACTAACTGACGTTTGGCCTCGACGACGAAGCGATTTCCCGGTCCGAAGATACGATCTACCGGGCGAATCGATTTGGTGCCCAGTGCGAGGGCGGCGATGGCCTGGGCCCCGCCCACCTTGATGACTTCGGTGACGCCGGCGGCTAACAGAGCGTAGAGCAACGCCGGGTTCACCGTGCCATCAGGTCCGCACGGGGTAGCGGCAATGATTTCCGGCACGCCGGCGGCTTGAGCGAATCCTGCGGTCATCAAGGCGGTGGAAACCAACGGGGCCTTTCCGCCAGGCACATAAACGCCCACGCGATCAAACGGCGTAAAACGCTCGCCAACCGTCGCACCTTCGGCATTTTTTGCCGACCAATCGTTGCGCAGCCCATGTTTGGCAAAGGCATGGATGTTCTTTAAACTGCGCGAAACCGCACTCCTCGTGGCCGGGGTGACGGATTCCCTAGCCGCCTCCAACTCTGCCGCGGTGACAAAAAGCGTCTTTGGGCTCAGGGTCGCGCCATCAAAGCGCTGGGTGAATGTGACCAACGCCTCGTCCCCCTTGGCGGCCACGTGGGCAATGATTTCGGCAACCAACTCGCTCACTCCCGCTTCGGGCAGGGCGCGACGATTCAAACGACGAACGAAGGACGCGTATCCGCGATCTAAATAGCTGAGAACTTTCATACCGGGTGGAAACTCCCAAAGTGGACACTCATCGCCCGTTCGCCAAGCATGATCCCTCCATCCCATCCCAAAAATTTTACCCGCTGGCCAAACACGAAAACCCAATCTCGGGCAATTCCCACTTGCCAGACCAGCTAAGCGAATCAAATTGCCTTGAGGGCAAATCTGCCATTGACGTGCAAGAACCCCCGTTCTTGAATTTCCCAGTTCTAATCCTACCGAATTCCATGACCCCATCCACCTGCGGTTTCCGCGAGATGAAATCCGTGGTAGTCCGTTTCGCTGGCGATTCCGGTGACGGAATGCAAATCGTTGGCGAACGTTTTACCGACACCAGTGTCACCGTTCCCAACGCCATCGCCACCTTTCCTGATTACCCTTCCGAGATCCGCGC
>JBDLWH010000101.1:0-2580 GCA_039804325.1 Verrucomicrobiota bacterium | reverse complement strand
ACAGTCGCAACTTCAACCACACCTCACTCACCGGTCATCGGTGGATTTAGACGTTCGTCCGAAAGATTCAATGGAAAAGACGTGCTACATCATTGCTGGCCCGAATGGCGCGGGGAAGACTACTTTTGCCGAGTCTTATCTCCCTCGCGAAGCTGGGTGCTTTCACTTTATCAATGCGGATCTGATCGCAGCAGGGATTTCCCCCTTGCGTCCCATGTTGGCCAGGGTGGAGGCTGGAAAAATCCCACGGAGAAACCGGCAATTTGCCATTCGGCAGATACGGTGCCAACTCCGCCACGGATCCGATTGCCAGTCCCGGCCTGGCCCTTGAAAACTGGGCCTTCGCGGCTTCAATAACCCTCAGATTCTCGGTTTCCGTCGTGGCTTTACCCCTGACGTAAGCCTTGCTAATTTTCGGGACGGTCATCACGGAGATCAACCCCACGATTGCCACCACGATGAGGGTTTCATAAAGCGAAAAACCCGCCAGAAACTTGCTCTAGATTTCTTGCGAATCAGCCTCGCCTTGAGCCGACCTAGCCGTGATTTTCCTGAGTAGGAAGACGGTCAGCTTGAGGGCGTGACCTACCAAAAACAGGGTCAATCCGGCGAGAATGGTTGCCGTGCCTCGGATGACATCCCAAGCGGCCAGGAGCAGCAAGGCCAGGAGGAAAAAACCGAGCAAGCACTGGAACAAATGGGTCACGACCGCAGCAATTTCTCCACTGGAAGCCGCAGCCGTCAATCAAAAAGAATGCGGGGTTGGCTCAGGTCTCATCCGGGATTTCAGCGTCACGCTTTCGGGATGGCACCGGGGAGTAAAAGCTGAAACGCTGGTTCAAGGACCAAGACTTGGAGACCCAAGACGCAAGACGAAGATGCGGTGCGGTGTGGCGGGCTTGGTGATGCCGGCGGCGAAAAGAGGATTGATGAGTGATGATTGTTGAGGTTTGATTTTTGATTGGAAGAGGCAGATGGCACCAGGCGGGCACTGGGGAAGGCGGTGCGCGTTGCCAGCGTGGCCAGAGATTGGGGCCTGGCAGTTGTGGCCGTGGACTGCGGGCAGCCTGCTGCCGCTGTCGGGCCGGCCAGCTTGCTGGCGGCGGGTGAATGGCAATGCGCGGCCTCATTTCATGCCGCAGCAAGCTGCGTGCATCACAGCGGCAGCAAGCTGCCGGCAGTTTTACTGGGTGGAGGTGGAGTGAGGGAAAGTGGAGCCGTGGATCGCGGTGGCGGTTTTTCAACCGCCATGCTCAAGAGGTCGGCGCCGATGCCAGCCGCCCGCTGGCTGGCAGTTGAAACCCATCACTCACCCCACCCGTTTGGGGCTGGCTTTGGTCGCTTGATAGATCCTGGGCTTGAAGCCCTTGGGGTCTTCCAGCTTGAAGACCTCGTCGCCCACATGGAGCAGGTGCCAGCCGCGCTTGAGGGCGGCCTCCCGCTCGTTTTTGGAGCCGTTGACATAACAGATCATCCCCTCGAAGCCCTTGTCGCCGTGCTCGGGCAGCCAGGTGAAGACGCTGTCCATGATGTCCTCCATCTGTTGCAGCGCCTCGGCGGTTAGGTTGCTCTTGATCTCCACCACGATGGCGCGGTTGCGGGTGCCGTTGGTGTAGCCCAGCGCATCGAATTCCTGCTCGCGTCCCGCTTTGCGCACTTTGAGCCGAAACGCGATGTTTTCGATTTGGAACTTGTCCCGCAGCACTTTTTCAATCGAGGCGCAGGCGAGTCCTTCCGTGAAGGATCCGAACTTGTTTCCCAGGCCACCGAGTTGTTTGCCAAGCTCCTTGAGCTGCCGCTCCGTCGCCTTCATTTGGAGGCCGGTTTCCTTCATTTGACGGTCAGTCTCCTTCTGGGATAACAGAAGGGACTCGACAAGCTGTTTGAGTTCGGCGGTGGACACGGCAAAACCGTGCGGCATATCCTAGGATTTGTCAATGCGGGCAGGCCCGACAGGCGGGCAGGCCGCTGCCATGGCGCTGGCGGCGGGAAGGTTCTACCGGGTGGTAGCGCCCGCCGGAACCGGAAACGGCTTACGCTTGGGTGCGGTGAAGGCGTGGATAGGCGTTTAGGAAGCCCAAGTAAGTGCCATCCTGTTCCTTCCAATAGGTGATTTTGTGGTCATGATGCCCGCAGGGTGCGCCAACGGTTGGTGTCTCCGGCCCTAGGCACCAGACCGGACCCGCGTCAAGCGGACGCCACCTTCACCGAGCCGCCCCCCCGGCGGGCCGGGCGTTTTACTGGGTGGAGGTGGAGTGATCGGGCGAGGAGGCAAAGTCTTCCTCTAATCTTCTGTCTTCTGTCTCTATCTAAGCCCCAGCACCTTCGGCGGGCTGGCATTGCCGTAGCGGTCCAGGGCGGTGATGGCGATGGCATCTGCCCGGGGAATGGTCAGGGATTTCTGGCTGGCGGGGAGGATTTTCACCGTGCGCCAAGCGCCGCCGCTGCGGGCTTGGACGGCGATTTTGGCGGTGGCGCTATCGGGCACCCAGGAAACGGTGGTGGTTTTTCCCTGGAGACTGGCGGCAACGCCGGGGGCGGCGGGGGCGGACTTGCTGAGCCAGGTCATGGGCGGGATGG
>JBDLWH010000100.1:0-2612 GCA_039804325.1 Verrucomicrobiota bacterium | reverse complement strand
AGCCGACCTGCCACGTCGGCCAACCGTCCACTGACCATGCCAAAAGACACCTCGATCCATAAAATTCTCGTCATCGGCTCCGGCCCCATCGTTATCGGCCAAGGCTGTGAATTCGATTACTCCGGAGTGCAAGCGTGCAAGGCGCTCAAGGAGGAAGGGTACCAAGTCATCCTAGTGAACTCGAACCCGGCCACCATCATGACCGACCCGGAGTTTGCCCACCGCACGTATATCGAGCCGATCACCCCAGAAGTCGTCGAAAAAATCATCATTCGGGAGAAGCCCGATGCGTTGCTGCCCACGTTGGGTGGTCAGACGGCGCTCAATACAGCGATGGCTTTGTTCAAGTCGGGGGCGCTCGACCGGCACAATGTGCGCATGATTGGTGCCAATGCCGATGCCATCGATAAGGGCGAAGACCGCCTCCGCTTCAAAGAGGCCATGCTCAAAATCGGCCTCGACCTGCCACTTTCTGGCGTTGCCCACACCATCGAGGATGCTCGCAAAGTGGCCGAGGAAATCGGGCGCTTCCCGCTCATCATCCGGCCTGCGTTCACTCTTGGCGGCCAAGGCGGTGGCATCGCCTACAACCGCGAGGAGTTTGAGGAAATTATCACTCGCGGCCTCGATCTCTCGCCGGTTTCCGAAGTCCTGATCGAGGAATCGCTGCTCGGCTGGAAGGAATTCGAGATGGAAGTCATGCGCGACCGCAACGACAACTGCGTGGTCATCTGCTCGATCGAAAACCTCGATCCAATGGGCGTGCATACCGGCGACTCGATCACCGTGGCCCCCATCCAAACGCTCACCGACCGCGAATACCAAATCATGCGCGATGCGTCGTTCGCCTGTATCCGCGAAATCGGCGTGGAAACCGGCGGTTCGAACATCCAGTTTGCCACCGACCCGAAGACCGGCCGCATGATCATCATCGAGATGAACCCGCGCGTCTCGCGTTCGTCGGCCTTGGCGTCCAAAGCCACCGGCTTCCCAATCGCCAAGATCGCCGCCAAACTCGCCGTCGGCTACACGCTCGATGAATTGCCCAACGACATCACCCGCGAAACGCCGGCATCCTTCGAGCCCACCATCGACTACGTGGTGACCAAAGTCCCACGCTTCACCTTCGAAAAATTTCCCACCGCCAACCCAGTGCTCACCACCTCGATGAAATCGGTGGGCGAGGCGATGTCGATTGGGCGGACATTCAAGGAAAGCATGCAGAAATGCCTGCGATCGCTCGAAACCGGGCGTTGGGGCTTTGGGTTTGACAACAAGGCCCCGCAAAATCCGAGCAAGGAAGAGATCACCCGCAAGCTCCAGATTCCCAATGCCGAGCGCATCTTCTGGCTGCAAACCGCCTTCACCAACGGTTGGTCGATCGACGAAGTTCACGCCGCCACCCAGATCGACCCGTGGTTCCTCGGCCACCTCCAGCAAATCGCCGACGAGGGGATGATGATGGGGAGCACAGGCGGCTCGCCTGTGTGCGACGAGACGTCCAAGCTCCGCCGCCTGAAAAAACTCGGGTTTTCTGACCGTCAAATCGCCAAGGCCCACGGCACGACCGAGGATGCCATCCGCGCCCAACGCAAAGCCGCTGGCATCATCCCAACCTATCGCTTGGTCGATACCTGCGCGGCTGAGTTTGAGGCCTACACGCCGTATTTCTACTCAACTTACGGCGATGAAAATGAAGCCCGCGAGTCGGACCAGAAAAAGATCATCATCCTCGGCGGCGGTCCAAACCGAATCGGCCAAGGGATAGAATTCGACTATTGCTGTGTTCACGCGGCATTTGCGCTCAAAGAGCTCGGCTACGAGACGATCATGGTGAACTCGAACCCCGAAACCGTTTCCACCGACTACGACACCTCAGATAAATTGTTCTTTGAGCCGCTGACCCTCGAAGATGTCCTCAATATCTGCGATCAAGAAAAACCCCACGGCGTCATCGTCCAGTTCGGCGGCCAAACCCCACTCAACCTCGCCGCTGACCTCGAACGCCACGGCGTGCCCATCATCGGCACCTCACCCAAGTCAATCGAACTCGCCGAAGACCGCAAATTCTTCTCCGCTCTGCTCGATAAACTTGGCCTCAAACAAGCAGAAGCCGGTACCGCCACCAATGAAGCAGAAGCCCTAACGGTCGCTAACCGTATCGGTTATCCCGTGCTGGTGCGCCCATCATTTGTGTTAGGTGGGCGAGCGATGATGATCGTTTACAACGACACCGAACTCTCGCGCTACATGCGTGAAGCGGTCACCGCCTCTCCCGAGCGCCCGGTGCTCGTGGACCGCTTCCTCGACAATGCCACCGAGGTGGATGTCGATTGCATCAGCGACGGCGAAACATCGGTGGTCGGGGCCATCATGGAACACATCGAACAAGCGGGCATTCACTCCGGTGACTCGGCCTGCGTGATACCATCGTTTTCCCTATCTGATTCTATCAAATCGGAAATCACCCGTGCTGCCAAGGATTTGGCGCGTGAGCTTAAAGTGATGGGCCTGATGAACATCCAATTCGCGGTCAAGGACGAGACGCTCTATGTGATTGAGGTGAACCCGCGCGCGTCGCGGACCGTGCCATTTGTTGGCAAGGCGACGGG
>JBDLWH010000099.1:0-9515 GCA_039804325.1 Verrucomicrobiota bacterium | reverse complement strand
GTTGATGAGGTATTGCTCGACCCACACTTGAGTCCCGAGGTCGAGGTGGTTAGTTGGTTCGTCGAGAAGCAAGACTTGTGGCTCCTGAAGAAAGAGCTTGGCCATGGCGATGCGCATCTGCCAGCCACCGGAAAACTCTGAACAATCACGCGCGAAATCCTTCTCCTGAAATCCCAACCCTTTGAGCACCGATTCGATTTTTGGCTTCATGCGCGCTGGATCGGTGGCGTCGAGTTCGAGTTCCAGTCCGCCGATTTCCTCTAACATTTCCGCATACGGTGATGACCGCGGATCGAGTTTGGTGAGAGCACGTGAGAGCCGGTCAATTTTTTCGCGTAGTGCGAGGGTTTCGCCGAACGCGGATTCCGTTTCATGCCAGAGTGATCGGCCGCGCACGTGAATGCCCTCTTGCGGGAGGTAGCCGATGCGAGTGCCCTTGGGGGCGTGGATCATGCCTGCGTTAGGCTTGAGTAAGCCCGCCACACATTTCATCAGGGTGCTCTTGCCCGCGCCGTTGTGACCGGCAAAGGCGATGCGCTCGCGCGGTTGAACCGAGAACGAAAGTTCGTTAAAAAGCACGCGGGCACCAAATTCCACGCGCAGGGATTGGACAGAAATCATCGGGGGCGCAGGTTGCACGCCAAATCGCTGCGGTCAACGCCTGAGAACGAAAAATCCACGACTCCTGACCGGCCCGACCAGAAATCATGGGGGCTGACGCACAGGCACCGCCTCTAACGACCGTTATTTTATCCACCCGCCGGCCAGAAACCAAACGCCCAGCACGGCCAGCGCACCATGGTGAATGATACGGGTTAGCGCAGGGTTTTGACGAACGCGCTGCCACGCAAGAGCGGCCATGAGATTCAGGGCAATGAGGGCACCGGTCAGAGCGAGCGTGCCCAGCCATCCCTGCGAGTGCGGGCGCCACCCGGTGAACGATTGGATAGACTCCATCATCAGCAAACCAAAAATTAGATTGAGATGGAGCATGTAATCTAACAACGACTCGCGACCGGCGGCTTGCACCCCATTGGGGCCTGGCCAGCACCCGCGCATCCCTTCCAGCGCCCCCAGAAAGGCTCCCACCATGCACACATTGCCTAGCCGCCGTGCGACACTCGGCAGGGTGGAATTGCCAAAAGACCCTGAGTCGTTTGCGGGATACGCCCAGACATCTAACCAATCGTGTGTGGGTAGCGAGCCCCACAGGCTAGAGATTCCACCGATCAGAGCGAGGGCAAGCAGCCAGCGCGTTTCGCTCCAGCGAACGAGCCCGTCCGGTTGAGGTATCACGCGCAAGTGTCGATATGTGACTCCGAGCGTGGCGCCGATGGCAGCGAAGGAGAACCATGGGAATAGCGGAAAGAGCGACGCGACCCCATGGTCCATGTTGCCATTAATGAGCCCGCGAACGGGTAGTACCCACCCATCACCCACCCCGGGACACCACGCAAAAGGTGCCGCCAGCGCCACTCCCAACGCCAACCCCAACGCCGCTACGGCAAAAACCTCCGGGCGACGCAGCACCCGTGCCAGCCCATGCAGCACCAACAAAGAAATCACGATGCACTGGAGCACATCAATCTGCAAAAACGTGCGCCATGCTAACGGCGAATCTAATCGAACCCACGAGGCGAGCGTCAGACCCGGCGCGTGCAACGCATACGCGCAAACCATCAGAAATGCCAAACGCTTGCCACTACGCCCAAATGCCCTCAACCCGCCGGTCGGCTTGAATATCGCGAGTGCCAAACTGAATCCCGCACACAGAATAAAACTCGGAGCCACTAATCCATTCACATAGTTCAGCCAGTCGGGCAGCATCCCTTGGCGGAGCCACACGTTGACCACATGCACTTCGATCATCAGCAACACCGCCCACCCGCGAAGTTGATCGATCCAATCGCAGCGTCTAGCAGGCGTCCGATCGTTCCAATGGCCCTTGAACATGATGATCGCATTCCCAATCGTGAAGAAACGCCTGAATCTCGGCCAGCAGGCTCTCGCATTGTTTGTTCCACTTCGTGGCTCCCCGCAATATGAGCGAACTCTCGCGCTGACCCGTAAAATGGATCTCCTCTGCCCCCGCCGCTCGTAACTCACTGAGCTCGGCACGCAACCTAACAAAAAACGCTAACTCATACCCGTTGCCCGCCTCCATCGATGCCCGAATCAGCGATACGGTCACCGGCGGCGACAAAAGCTCAAGCTTCACCGCGATGCGCTCACACCCAATCTGCCCTAACATTAACCTCACCCGCGCATACAAATCCTCAATCTGTAGAAGCTTGAGCGAACACCTCGTCTCCAAATACTTCACTATCCCACTACGAATATCCGCCACAAACGGAAAATCCTCGCAACCCGCCGCACGCGCCGCACGCGCTAACGCATCATCTAACCATGCCGTGTCATAATCGATCACCTGATAGCGGCCGACTTGCAACGCGGGACGATTGCCAATGAGTGAAATCATGGGAAAATAGGTGGGTTTAATCTAGCAAATAACGGAAAACTGATTAATCCTTAAAAAGTCGTCGTTGGAAGGGATCTCGCGCGACGCGGCTCGACAGCGATTGAATCTCCTGGATGAACTCGTTGACATCCTCGAACTGCCGATACACCGACGCGTAGCGGACGTAGGCCACCGGATCGATCTGATGGAGCTTGTCCATCACCTTGCCTCCGATGATGGCCGAGGGCACCTCGCTGAGATGATCCTTGTGCAGCTCGGAGAGAATCTCCTCCACCGCACGATCCAATCGATCCATCGGCACCGGCCGCTTCTCGCACGCTTTGACGAGCCCACTCATGAGCTTGTCGCGGTTGAGCGCCTCGTGCGTCCCGTCGCGTTTCAAAACGCGCAATTCCGTGCGCTCGATCTGCTCGTAAGTGGTGTAGCGATACGCACATTCCAAACATTCGCGCCGACGACGAATGGCCGTACCATCCTTGGAGGAACGCGAATCGAGAACTTTGTCTTTGTGAGAACCGCATTGAACGCAACGCATAAGGGCGAATAGGATCGACGGCTGAAAGATGACCCTGGCAGGAGGGACGTCAACATGAAATCCCAGACAAATTTGCGCGCCATGCGTTGATGATTTAATCCCGCGAAGCAATCATTTTGAAATTTGAGAAGCGCCCACGGCGGGTGCTCAGAGCAGATAGAATGACCCCCTTGAGTGAGGCCAGGGGGAACCATTTTCTCAGCGACCCGCGTTGGCCTTTTGGGCAGCTTCTTCGCGCAGGCCGCCAATAAAGAGAAGCACCGCGGCGACAGAGATGCAGGAATCCGCAACGTTGAACGTCGGCCACCAACCGCCGCTCGCAGGAACAAGCAGGTCGTAGAGCGGAAGTTTGATGGAGATAAAGTCAACGACATAACCTTCGCAGAGGCGCTGCCAGATGGTGGCCGACTTGAACTCCTCAAGGAGAAACCCCTGAACCAATCGGTCGGTGAGATTCCCTAAAATGCCGCAAAGAAATAAGGCGACGGCCACTCGTGAGAGCGGGTGGGTGAAGGCTCCTTTTTTCCAAAAAATTCTCAGCACGGTCAGGGCAACCACCGGCACTACCAAAAACACGATTGGTGCCCAGGCCGTGCCATTTCCAAACCCAAAAGCCACGCCCTGGTTGTGGACGCGTTGGAGGGAAAAGAAATTCTCCACCACCGTGATAGAGAACCCACGTTCTAACGACGGCGGCGGAAAGACCCTCACGGTCCAAAACTTCGTGATTTGGTCGAGCACGTAGAGCGGCAGGGTGATGAAACACAATAGGCGGGGCAAGGTCATGGCTGGCGGTTTGTCGATAATATCAATTCTAGCGGCGGTCTATGACCGTCGTAAGCTCGCCCCTGTAGCGGCTGTCTATGACCGTCGCAAGCTCGCCCCTGTAGCGGCGGTCTATGACCGTCGCGAGCAAGCCCCTGTAGCGGCGGTCTATGACCGCCGTCGCATATTGTCGCAGAGAATAATCGTATTTGCATAGGCATCGACGCTCATCTAGGGCCGCGATACACCTCGTCACAGCGCTGGCAAATTCCGTTAGTACCGAGGGGTTCGTGTTTGCGGCAACGCGGGCACAGGCCGTAGGCGGTCTTGCGAGCGGTGGCCGTGAGGACCGGGCCAACGGTAGCCGTAAGCTCGGCGATGATAAAAAACTCGGAGGCAAAGGCGCGCTCGTTGAGTCGGGGTAGCAGATCCTGGTCAGTCACTGGCACAGTGATTTCCACGGCGGCCTCGTTGTTACGGGTGAACTCCTTGGCCTGAATGCACGCCTCAATCGCTGTCTGAATCACATATTTGAGCTCAAACAAGCGCCCGGCCATGCGGCTTGCCTCGCCCGGAGCAAACGCAGGATCTGCCACCGGAAAGGCTTGCTCGTGAACGCTGCCCGTTGTGAAGGCCGCGTGTTCCCACGCCTCGTCCGCGGTGAAGGCTAAGATAGGGGCTAACAATTTAGCAATGGCCGTGAAGATCTCAAACATCGCGGCTTGCGTGGCGAGCCGACGCGGGGAGTCCACCGCGTCGCAATACATGCGGTCCTTGGTGGCATCAATGTAGATAGCCGATAGGTCGTTAGTGCAAAACTGATTGAGCGCATTGAACACCTTGCGAAACTCGTAGGTTTCGTAGCCTTTGCGGCACTCGGCAACGACCTCATGGAGGCGCTCGAGAATCCAGCGGTCTAGCAAGGTGAAATGGACCGGTTGAGTAGTCAGCTGATAACCATCGAGGTTTCCTAGCAGGATTCGCAACGTGTTGCGCAGTCGGCGGTATGGCTCAGCCACCTGCTTGAAGAGATCCTCACCGAAGGGCACCTCGTTCTGCCAGTCCACCGAGGATACCCATAAGCGGACGATGTCGGCACCGTATTTGTTATAGAAATGCGCGGCATCTATCGGCTTACCAGATTTTTCCGCGTCGGACTTCGAGAGTTTGTTCTTATCTTTATCGACCACGAAGCCGTGGGTCATCACGGTCTTGTAGGGGGCCACTCCGCGGTAGCCGACGCTGAGCATGAGTGAACTTTGGAACCACCCGCGGTGTTGGTCGGTAGCCTCCAGATAGAGATCCGCCGGGCAGTGGAGCTCCGGGTGAGCGTCGAGCACCGCCGCGTGCGAACACCCGGAATCAATCCAAACATCCAGCGTGTCACGGCATTTTTTCACACCGTCTGGCAGGCCGAGGCGGGCGGCAATTTCTGCATCGCTGTGCTCAAACCAAAAATTGGTGCCCTCAGATTCGACCAGATCGGCGACTTTCAATGCGAGATCAGACGAGAGGATCGCCGCGCCGTTAGCATCAAAGAACACCGGCAACGGCACTCCCCACGTCCGCTGGCGCGAGATGCACCAATCGGGCCGCGCTTCCACCGTGCCATAAATCCGGTTGCGCCCCCACGCGGGCAACCACTCGGCTTGATCGATTTGTGCGAGTGCCTCGCCGCGCAGGGTTTCGAGCGAAATGAAGAATTGTTCGACAGCCCGAAAAATGATAGGGGTTTTCGAGCGCCAGCAATGTGGGTACGAATGATGATATATCTCCCGACCTAACAAGTGACCGCTAGCTGCCAGTATCTCGATGATCCGCTCGTTAGACTTGAAAACATGCACGCCGACCAACTCGTCTAAGCCGACTTCGGCGGTAAATTTCCCCTCGTTATCGACCGGTGAGAGAACGCCAAGACCATTTTGTTGGCCAGCCACGTAGTCGTCCGCGCCGTGCCCGGGGGCGATGTGGACGACGCCGGTGCCAGTCTCGGTCGTAACGAAATTGGCGAGGATGACCTTCGAGATGCGATCAAGAAACGGATGACGGGCCTCCAGATGCTCAAGATCTCGCCCCTTAACCGTTAGAATCGCCGGTCGCACCAATGACATCCCGGTTCTTTCGGTGAACGCACTCACCAGATCCTCACAGACAAGTATCTGTTGGGTTTTGCCACTGGCGTCTAAAAATTCGCCCAGGACATAATTCAGATTGGGATGCACTGCTAGAGCCAAGTTCGCGGGCAAGGTCCACGGGGTGGTTGTCCAAATGGCAATCGAAGCTGAGGTGATGGTTGGTTCTATCAACGATGCTGCTTGCAGTTTCCCAAGCGATGCATCACTGAAATCAAACTTCACAAACACCGCAGGACTTTGTTTGTCCTGATACTCGACTTCCGCTTCGGCCAAGGCGGTTTGTGCGCCATACGACCACTGAACGGGTTTCTTTGCCTGATAGATGTGGCCATTTTCCACGAGTTTAGCGAAGACGCGCAGGATGCTCGCTTCATAGCCGGGGTTCATCGTGAGATACGGGTTAGCCCAATCCCCGAAAACGCCCAAACGCCGGAACGACGCGCGCTGAATATCGATAAACTTCCGAGCGAATGCCCCACACTGGCGGCGAATCTCGGCAGGCTCGAGACCGGCGGTTTCGCGCACCACCTTGAACTCGATGGGCAGGCCGTGGCAGTCCCAACCAGGGACGAAGGGCACGGAAAACCCGGCCATGGTTTTAGATTTCACCACCAGATCTTTGAGCAATTTATTGAGGGCGGTGCCCATGTGGACGTCGCCGTTAGCAAATGGCGGCCCGTCGTGCAAAATGAATTCCGGGGCATTTTGAGCGCGACGACAGGCGAGAACCTTGGCGTAAAGCCCGTCATTTTCCCAGCGCGCAAGGCGCTTAGGTTCGTTTTCGACGAGATCCCCCCGCATCGGGAAGGTCGTTTGCGGCAGGGTTAGCGTGTCTTTGTAGTTCGGGGCGGAGGCGCTCATGACGGGGCGCGCACGCTAGCAAGCGCCCCCCACGGGGTCAACCACGGGAATACGCGGTGAACGAGTGCGGCGGCCCCCCGGCGGGCGAGACTCTGCGGGCGGGACGATTTCACGGCCGACAAGAAACCCCTCCGGATCGAGAAAAGCACCTGGTGGCAGGGGAATTCCTTCTTGTGGGGCGGCGGGGCCATGGGCGATGAGCGTGCCGTCTGGCGCGTGTTTGAGGTACCAGCCAGGCAGGAGTTTTCCCCAGGAGTGCGGTTTGTGACCATGCTGAGGTTGAAAATTATCTTGGGATGGCAGCGGATGAGGCATGGACATGGCCACCACGGTTTGCGCCACGGCCAAACACGGGCAATGACACAACCCCGGCCGCTCAATGGCATCTAGCGCTCGCTCGCCAAAATCGTAAAATACCAACGCCCCGGAAAATCGGCTGGCTAACAAGGCGTCACGCAGCACATCGCCCCCCACCCAGCACCCGGCGTCCTGGTGGCCGTGGACGCTTGATTCGATGACCACTGTGGCACCAAACATGTCGGGAAAGGCCGCCGCCAATCCTGGCAGCCCGGCCCACAATGGATCGCTTATCAACACATGAAATTTCTGTCGCCGTTGAAGCGCATTGATCATGCCAATCTGATAGCCATTGAGCCACATCCTCCGCCGCATCGACGCGTTGGCCACACGAATCGCCGCTGCCGCCGGATTTTTGGCGCGCGGCATGCGTGACAACCAGGCGCGGCCGAGGCAGCGTCGGCCGATGGCCTCAGCGGAGGCCATGAGCAATCCCTGATGGACGGATTGGCGATTGGCTTGATCGGGGGAAATGGGGTGACCGATAGCCAGCGACAGCCCGCGATGGGCGCGACGAGGAAATTTTCGGAAGAAACGGTTGCGCTCGAAGGAGAAAATCGACCCCCACGAGCCGTCGCACCAAACCGGGACCAATGAGGCGTCGCACTTTTTGGCGATGAGTTCGAAGCCGCTTTGCAAGACGCTCAGTGTCCCCGTGCGCGTCAATTGACCCTCGGGAAACAGGCACACCACATCCCCTTGTTCCAAGGCATGAATGATGGCCCGAATCGCCTCCAGCGGCCGATCTCGCCGTATCGTCATCGTGTCAAAAATCCCGGTGAACCCGCGAATCACGCGCCGCTTCATAAAAGCCTCTTCCATCACGAAACGCACCGGTCGCGGGCTGGCCGCAAAAAGAAAAAACGCGTCGGCAAAGGTCACATGATTGGGCAATAAGAGGACCCCGCCCTTTTGCGGAAGCCGCTCGTCATGAATCACCCGTATCCGATAAATCGCTCGGATCAACGTCACCCCGATCACCCGCACCAAATGCCCAGGCAACAAACGAATGATCCACCCCGTGACCAACGCACACGCCAACCCCACAAAAACCATCTGGAATCGGAAGCCCGCAGCCGCATCGACGCCAAAAACCGTGGCAACGTATTCAAAGGCCGTGACCAAAAGCACCGCGACGATACCCGCGAAACAATCCTGGAGGTTTGAGGCCGATTGGAATTCTCCGCGCTTAGCCGCCGGGTAGCGGTCTTGCATCCACGCGTTGACTGGCGCGAGAAACATGGCCGCAGAAAATGCCAGCGCCCCTAGCGTCAAGGGAAATACCGCCCCGCCCGGTGGCACGCACACGAGCGCCAGCGAGATCACCGTCATGGCCACCCCGGCCACCGGCACCCACCCGAGGTCAATGCGTTTGCGCAAAAGATAGGCGGCCGACCCAAACCCCGCCGCCATGCCCAACGAGGCCGCCGCCATGAACACCGAGGAAAGCGTGCCAAATCCCTCACCTCCTCCCGTCAGAACCTTCGCCAACTTCACCGACCATAAATTCAGGTATGCCGCAAACCCCCAAAAAAACGCTACCCCAAAAGAGGCCTGCCTCAGCGGCTTGTCTCGCCACAAATCAATCAAATTTCCAAAGTGGCTCACTGGCAACCTCCAAGAAAACGCGCGAGCACCCGGCGCGGGCACCCGAGGAATCATCCACGCCATGGCCAGCGCTGGCACCGATAGCGCCGTGACCACGACCAATGGCCCGAGGGCCGCACGCCACGCCATGACCGCCGTCCCACCAAACGCGTGGTATCGGTAATCAAATAAGCAACCCGCAACAATTTGCCCGGCTAACATCGCGAGCATGCTCGTCATCTGTTGGATGCCCGTGGCAAATCCTAGATGCCCCGAACCCACCAGTTCTTTGTTAATCCCAATTTTGGCCGGACTAAAAAATGCCGCCTGCATGGCCAACGCGAAAAACCCACACAGCGCGAGTGGCAGATTCTTGGCCATGACCGAGGCGCAAATCCAAAGCAGCACAAGCAACTGAACGATCGCCGACCCAAACATCACATCGCGTTTCGAAAATCGATCGCTTAACCAGCCGGCCATCGGGGCAAACAAGACAAACGGCAGCGCAATGAGCAGCCCGGCCACCGACTCCACGGCAAATCCCACCGCGCCGCCTAGCGGAATGAGGATAAATTGAGCCATCTTGTCGTTGAAGGCATTCTGGGTTTGCTGGACAATCATACTCCAAAACCCCACCCATTGACGGCGGCTTGGCTCAAAAAATGACGGGTCGTCTGGCATGCGCGCGGACCGTAACCACCAAATCACCCACCGGCAAGTCAGGGAAGATCCCTGCCGCCATCACCGCCTAGCCCGCCCGCACCCGAACCCGTGCAATCCGCTTCTTTTGCCTTGC
>JBDLWH010000098.1:0-6292 GCA_039804325.1 Verrucomicrobiota bacterium | reverse complement strand
AAGGCACCGGTTCGCAAGATTCTCTATGCGGCAGGGTGGCTTCAAGGGGCGCGATACACGTCGAATCTGGTGAAAGACAACTACAGCGTGAAGACAGGAGGGATTCTTCGTGAGCCGCTGCTAGTGAAAGAGCTCAAGGCTGATTTGGACAGCACCGGACTTCCTAACGAAGGGATAATCAAGCTCATGTCTGAAGCCATGGGCGAGTTGCAGAAGCTTGTGACGGTAGAACTTCGCCAGCCGCTGAGCAAGACGAGCGTGGAGGCGATGGCTAAACTCACAGCACAAACGGTTGTGGCTTGTGTTAAGGAAGCTCAATGAAATCCGCGATGGGCGGTCATCCCCCTCTCCCCCAACCTGCCATGAAACTTGCCATGAAACTTGCCCCTGTTTCCCTCGCAACGCTCGCCGCGACCGCGTGCCTCCTGAGTGTGTCGTGCAATTCCGCAGATCCCTCGGCGATCAGCGAAGGTCAAAAGGCGCTCGCCGAAGCCATGGCCAAAAACATACGCCTCGAAGAAGAAATCGCCGGCCTCAGAACCGAACTGGAAGAGGCGCGGACGAAAACCACCCAGGTCGAGGCGGTCAAGATGCCCACCATCTCGGAAATCGAGAGCAAGTTGGATCTGGAAGGGGCGAAACTCAAAGATGATGCCCGGCAGCAATTTCCCAAAGCCAAGGTGGAAAGCTTTGGCACATGGGATTTGAACATTCCCTCGTTTGATCGACCCTTCAGTTGCAAAGCCAAGGTGGTGATCAAGGAATCTAGCGGCTCTCACAGAACGCTCTACTGGACGGGCTCGGCTAACATGAAAGGTGAGTGGATCTTTGAAACGGCCGAAAACCTAGAACCTAAGAAAGCAGAACCCGCTGTCGTGCAGGTCGCCCCGCCGCCAGTCGAATCGCCGCCAGTCGAATCGCCCGCAGTAGCTCCCGTCGCCCCGAAGCCACCGCCAGTGCGCGAGAAACCTAAGCCGAGATATGACATTCAACTCGATAACCCGGTGATGGGACCGGGAGCACGGTGAGCGTTTGCTGACGCAGTAACCATTTTGTTCATGCTGGCGGAACTCATCATTCATCATGCTGCGGAGCGTGAGCGCTTTTTGCTAGAAAAAGGCTCTCACGGGGTATCCGGCCTAGCCATTAAGCGTCCACTTATCGTTCCGGCGACGGGTTCTAACCCGCCACCGGATTTGCTCATCGACTGGAACCCGGCACTGCGCACTTTGATGTGGCGGGTGGCTGGCGCTCCTCCCGCTAGCAGAAAACCGCTGGGCTCGGGCGATTCGTTTTCCCAAGGTGATCTGACGTTTACGTTCTCTTTGAAGCTCGATAGCCCGATGATCGCTGGGATTCCCTGCGAGTCATTTGTTCTTCATGCGTCGCAATCGTATCATTTAGGTCGCGGTGCCCGTAGCACTACTGAAGCCTCGGAGGTGATTGTGGCGCTCGATAGCCAAGACCAGTCGATCTCAAAATCCCACGCGAGCCTGAGACATGACAATGGTGATTGGTATCTTTCCAATGAGAGCGACCGAGGCGCGACGGTCCTTAATGGTGTGGACTGCACGCGAGCAAAACTCATTTTTGGCGACCGCTTCAAGATCTGTGACTATGTCTTTGAGTTCAGAGGGTCGCAAATCGATCGCGTCGATCACTCGGACTCCGGACGGATCGAGGCTCTGAATCTATCCGTTATTGTGAAGGATCGCCTCACTGGAAATCCGTTACACATTCTCAATCAGGTGGGATTGCGCATAGGCACCGGGGATTTCATCGGTATTTTGGGTGGTTCGGGTTCGGGTAAATCGACCTTGCTCAACGCCCTGTGCGGTATTCGCCCGGCGGATCAAGGCAAGGTGTTGATAGGGGGCATCCAGAACTCCTTGCTCAATGAACTGCGACCCGGTGCCATTGGGTATGTGCCGCAAGACGATATCGTCCACCCGGAACTTGTGGTGCGCGACGCGTTCTATCTGGCCGCGCGGCTGCGTTTGCGCCTCGAAGACAAACAGCGCAAGGCGCTTGTGGAACGCACTATCGAGTTGTTGGGTCTCGCTGAGCATGCGAACAAGCGCGTTTATCATCTTTCGGGAGGCCAGCGTAAGCGAGTGAGCATTGGCATTGAGTTGTTATCAAAACCCTCGGTGATGTTTTTGGACGAGCCGTCCTCGGGGTTGGATCCAGCCACTGAGGAGTCGTTGATGGAGTTGCTCCAATCCCTCACTCTCACAAACCTCACAGTGGTTTGTACGACCCATGTCCTGCAAAAAGCCTATCTGTTTGCCCGCTTGATCTTTGTTCACGGGGGGAGGGTGATTTTTGAGGGAAATTCCTCACAGGCTCGCGATTTTTTTGTTAAGCGATCGTCAGAGATAAGCGATTCGCACTCGGGCAGTCACTCGACGCTGGGCATGACCAAGTCACCACTGGAGAAAATTTACTCTGAGGTGTTGCGAGGTACCAAGAGCGCTGCGGAGTGGGAGGAGGAATTCAAGCAGCGGCCGGGTTACCAGGCACCTGTGATCTCAAGTGATCTGCAATCGCCGCTGATCGAGGTGGCGACCCCAAGCGAAAAACGCGTTCCTGCCAGTTCGCGGTTTCTCACGTTGTTAGTGCGTCAGTGGAAGATACTGGGAGCCGATTGGCTGAATCTCGCCTTTTTGTTGTGTCAGGTAGTTCTCATTGGGTTGCTGATAGCACTGGTGTCCGATGAATTTGGGTTTCGGATGTTTCTCGGACTGATAGCCACCATGTGGTTTGGATGCAGCAACGGGGCGCAACAGATTGTGAGCGAGTTGCCTATCGTCAAGCGCGAGCAGATTTGTGGGCTGGGGCGCAATGTCTATCTGGGGTCGAAGTTTGCTTTTCAAGGGTTTATTTCCTGTATTCAAGGGTTGTTGTTATTTCTGATCATCATCCCGGTAGGGCATGTGCTTCACCCGATTGACTTCGCCGAGGATAACTTTCGCGATCTTTACCGCATGCGACTTGAGCAGGCGGGCATACACGCCACGGGCGTGGGCGCGGAAGAAAATGAGGGCGATGGGGCGTTTGTGGCTGTGGGCGATCAAGACGACCAAGCACCGGATCGATCCACCGCCGTGGGCAAAGCGCCCCCCTCGGGTGAGCCGGGCCTCATCAAACGCATGCTCACCGCCCCCCCGGTCTGGCTGGCCATCACTGCGGCCAAATGGTTTGTGATGGAAGATAGCTTTATCGAATCAGGTGAGAGGCCGGTCAATGACGCCAAGGGTGAACCGGTGAGAGGGGCTGATGGTCAAGCGCTTACCTTTCCCGCGATATCGGTCTGGCGGGTGTTATTTGTTGGAGTGCTGTTAAAAGTGGTGGCGTTTTGCGGGGCGGCGCTGGTGGGCGTGAGTCTCGGGTTGGCGGTGTCGGCATGGGTGCGTACGCCGACTCAGGCGGTGATGTGGGTGCCGCTGCTACTCATTCCGCAGATATTATTCGGGGGATATGTGGTTACGCTGCCCAAGATGTCGCCCTTAGTCCGGGCGGTATCAAACGTATTTCCAAGTCACTCGTGCCAGCGCATCATCGACGTTTCGAATCTGTACGGTCGGGCGACACCGTTTGTCACCAACCTCACCAAGCATCCGGTGTTTCTCACAGGCGCGGCTGAGCCAGAGGAAATTTTTTGGTTCCAGCGGGGTGTCAAAATCTCAGAAAGCTTCGACCGCGAGTCGTATGTGAACACGTCATGGCAAAATCTAGCTGTTATTGCGGACGGTGTTGGCCAGCACAAAAAAGTTTGGGAAGTGGCAGGGACGGATGCTAACGGATCGGATATCAAGCGTAAGCGCGACACCATTGAGAACCGCGGTGACGTTCGGTATAGTAAGGGGACGCCGTTTTTATTCACGTTCCCGGCCGTGGCCGCCTTGTGGATCCTGATCGCATGGATAGGGTTGTGTTACGGGTTTGCTTTGTTAGGAATCCGCAGTAAGACCAACGGCTAATGCAGACCATGCCCAAAACCACCCTTGTGCCACGCTGGTTGGCCTGCCTGCCACTGTGTTTGGCTGCCGCGCTGTTGCTAGGGGCGACATGGATTCCAGTGATAGAAATCAAGGGCTTTGATACCTTCTCGCTAGAAAGCGTGGCCATGTGGGCCACTCGCGCGGCTCGCGTCACTCTCCTCGGCGCACTTTTATGTCTGCTACTGCGGCCACTCGGGGTGTCGCGCTGGGCGATGGCTCTTTCGGTAGGCATTTTGATTGGTCCTTTGGCCGATATGGGAGTGCGCGCTATGGATCTAGCGCGCATGATGGAAACCGAAGGCCCTGGCGACTTCACGGGGCTCATCGTGGTGCGCGCGGGCACCTGGATTTGCATGGCTGGCCTGGTGTTTTGGCTCCTGGATTTGGCGATAGCTTGTGCGGGATTGCTCCGCAGCTCGCGCTGCCATCACGCGTGACCGCAATGATTGCGGTATCATTGGCACCGCCTCGCCACTTGAGGAGCTCAAAAAATGCAAGCCCTTCATTTTGCAGGGTTTCGCAGATCTATCACTCACACGAGGACAGGTGTTGTGATGGTAGGTACTTCATCACGAATAACCTCTGCGAGCGACGATTTATGGTCGAGCGGGATTACCGACGGGTGCCCGGCGGGCCGGGGTGGCCCGGTTGGAGTGAAATTCTCTCATTTCAGGGTTTCGCAGCTGGGATTCTTCAGGTATCTCATGCCCATGGCCAAGGGATATGAACTTCACCAAGCGCGGATGCTGGCCCTGCAGGGCTTGGGCAAGGATCTAACGAGGCGGGCTAAATCCAAGTGCGAGCTCACCGGTGCCAGCGGCGTGGCATTGCGTGCGTACGAAGTGCCGCCAGTGGGCGATGATCCGGTCCTTGAGCGGACCCTGCTGGTATCTGGCGAGTGCCATGCAATGCTCGACCACCCGAGCCGCTTGGCCGGTCGATCGTGGCAATGCCTAGTGGAAGCCGTCTGGAGCGAAACCCCCGTCGTCCAAGTGGTCGCTTGGCGGATGCTCAACGAGCTGGCGAAGCGCGAGGACTGGGCCCGACAAGCGCTGGATGACGTATTTTTGGACCCTGAAGTAGAGGACTGGGCGCTGGCAGCCACCCTATGATGACTGAGATTGGGTGCGGCAACTTCTGGCGAGTTCCGATCCGCTGGTAAAAATCACCCTGCACAGCTTGGCCACGCCCAAGAAAATGCTGCCGTCGCCCACCTGTGCACCGACGGCCACCGAAACGATGACAGCGGGACACAGCGGGACAGACCGGGTGCATGACAAAAAAGTCATGAGGCCTTGAGCCAGCGGCGGGCTTTGGCTTGGCGAGCGGCGAGGATGGGGCGGCGGGCTTGCCATGCGGCTTCAAAGTGCGGGCTTTTGAGCAGGCAGCGAAGTTGCAGGATGTTCTCCGCGCCTGCCTCCCCCCAGAACATGCCAGATTGTTTGAGGCGGCTCCCGACGATTGTCTTGCATCCAGCTTCGATCACGCCGCTGCCAATGAAGTAGCCTTGGCTGCGGAAGTAACCGTAACGAGTGCGCTCAATGTGGGTGGTGAAGTAGGCGATCTCGCGGCGCGCGGTTTCCTGGCGCTGCTCATTGATGTTTGGAGTGGCGGCGAGCAACCGGTTGGCTTGGTCAAGGATGCCTTGGACATCGCTTCGTTTGAGTTCGGAAGCCCAGATGGTTTGCTGGGTGGTGCCAAATTCCCCATCACCAAAGAGCGCTCGGGCGAGAACACCGAGATGTTCCGCGGCGTGATAGAAATCGAGTATCTGAATGGCGGCAGGGAAGAATAGGCGGGCGTTTTCCCAGATCCA
Source organism: Verrucomicrobiota bacterium (assembly GCA_039804325.1). Classification (GTDB taxonomy): domain Bacteria; phylum Verrucomicrobiota; class Verrucomicrobiia; order Verrucomicrobiales; family Akkermansiaceae; genus Luteolibacter. The sequence goes on along the minus strand of JBDLWH010000098.1, from coordinate 472 downwards.
GGCGGCACCGTCACCCAGGAAGATGACGATCTGGGCGCGTGCAAGTCCGCGCCGGATGGCCTCAGCGCGGAGTTGTTCTCCGCTGGCACGGCAATCTCCCATGGTGCCCACGTAGCTCGTGGAGTCGGGATCGCGCATCGGGTTTCCATCCTCATCGGTGGTGGTCTGGGTGAAGACACAACCGAGTTTGGCTTCGCGGGTGCGGGCGCTGCCGTCGGGCTGTTTGCCTTGGCGCCCGATGAGTTCCTCAGGGCGGGTGGGGACGCCGGTGCCGTCATTTTCAAGATAGAAGATGGGAATGGGTTTGGTGTCTGCTGGCGGAGCGAGAGCCGGCAAGGATTCGGTTAGATCGGGGGTGAGTCGGTTGATGAGGCGGTGGAACGAACGCGCTTCGAGTTGCAGACCGGTGAAGACGTTGAGGATGCCGGCCGCCTCCTGATAGGAATCTCCGGCGTTGGCGGAGGCCTGGCAG
>JBDLWH010000097.1:0-2841 GCA_039804325.1 Verrucomicrobiota bacterium | reverse complement strand
CGAGATGGCGTGAGAAATAACGGCGCACCAAGATGCCGCCGAGCGAGTGGGTGACAAAGTGAATCTTCGAGCAGCCGTCGAGTTTGCCGCCATGCATGGCGGTTCCGATCACATCCTGACTTAACTGGGTAATCCCGGCGGATCGCGACGGGTAGTCGATATTGTCCACCTCATAGCCAGCGGCTGCCAGAGCGGTGGCCATTCGGTTCATGCTTGCGGCGGACCGGCAAAGTCCGTGGAGCAAGATCACCCCTTCTTTGGCATCTGTCTGAGGGCTTATCATAACCGACAGAAAAATGAGAATACGCAGGGTCACGGTTTTATGGAACGTGCCCTGCATGGTTCGGTTTGCTGCCCGAGAGGCAGCTGGCTGCGGCTCAATGCTCGCGGCAGAATTGTTCGAAGCGTGTCAGTCCCTCGTTGAGCACGTCAAGGGTGGTGCAATAACTCAGGCGGATGCCCTCGTCATAACCGAAAGCGATGCCTGGGACGGCCGCCACCTTGTAGCGCGACAAGAGTTTGTCGCAAAGGTTGAGGGATTTCAGGCCGGTGTTGCCGGTATAGACGAAGAAGTAGAACGCGCCCTGTGGCTCGACCACGCGGATGTTAGGGATTGCCTTGAGGCGTGCGAACATGAACTGGCGTTTCACGTCGTATTCGCACCGCATGTCCTCGATGAACGATTGATCACCCTGCAGAGCGGCCAGCGCGCCGTATTGGGAGAACGAGTTCGCGTTAGAGGTCGTGTGGTTTTGGATCTTTTCGATCGCTTCGGCAAACGATTTTGGTGCGGCGGTGTATCCGAGGCGCCATCCGGTCATGGAATAGGCTTTCGAGAATCCGTTGACGGTGATGGTGAGATTGTAGAGTTCGTCGCTCAGCGAGGCGATCGAGACATGCTTGCTCTCGCCATAGACGAGTTTTTCGTAGATTTCATCCGAGAGGATAACAATTTCCTCTTCCAGGGCGATGTCGCCTAGGGCGCGTAGTTCGGATTCGGTATAGATCGCGCCGGTGGGGTTGCCCGGTGTGTTGAGGATGACCATCTTGGTCGCTGGCGTCATGGCCTCCTCGAATTGTTCGGGGGTCATTTTCCATCCCGTGGATTCTTTGGTTTCCACGATGACGGGGACGCCGCCGGCAAGGGTGACCATTTCTGGATAGGACACCCAGAACGGTGAGGGGATGATCACTTCGTCACCTTCTTCGATCACGGCGAGAATGGCGTTGTAACAGGCCATTTTCGCCCCGCCGGTCACACAGATTTGGTTAGGGGCGTAGGTGAGTTGGTTGTCGGTGAGCAACTTGGTGGACAGGGCGGCGCGCAGTTCGGGGATGCCGCCTGCGGGGGTGTACTTGGTGCGGCCATCGCGAAGCGCTTGGATGGCGGCCTCTTTGATGAAATCCGGGGTATCCCCATCGGGTTCGCCGCCGGCGAGGGCGTAAACTTCCTCGCCTTTAGCGATCATGTCTTTGGCCTGTGCGGTGACGGCCAGAGTGAGGGATGGGGAAACCTTGGCAATACGGGATGAGATGCTGTCCATGTGTGCTCGCAAATAAGGATTGAAGTGCTCCAACCGAGGGGATGACGGGCTGTGTCCACCGTCGAGAAGAGCGGCGCTTTTGTGAGGCTTCCCCCCTAGCGTGGCAAGCGAAATGCTCAGCGAAATGAGGTGCTGCGTTGAGGCGCGGGCGTGTCTGGTTTCGCGGGACGAGGGAATTTTGGCATGGTCACAAAGAGAATGCTGGAGTTTTCCGTCAAGAGTGTCTCACTGGGGTCACATTCCAATGACCTCATGAAATTCCTGCTCCTCATTCCACTTGTTGGCGTCGCGTTAGCCTCCCTATCTTGCCGCACACTCGGTTCGATCGATCCCATGACCATGAAGCCGTCTGAGCGCTGCCTGCCCGATCACCTGCGCTCGCCGTCCGTGATTTATGCCGCCAAGTGAGGGCGATTCGCTCAGGCGAAAAACCCCCGCCCGGCAAGATGCTGGAGCCACGGGTCAAAGTTGAGTTCTGGACAGCGGTCACTGGCGAGTGCGGCTAGGGCTGCGACATCAAGCGATCCGTCCATGGCTTCGAGCACTTGGTAGTGCCCGGCGGGAAACAAACATGGCCGGTGCCAGCTATCGACCACCGGCAGTCGGCGACGCACGCACTCACGCCTCAAATCATTGAGTGCGGGATTTGTGGGCACCCCGCCCTCAAATGGCACCGCTCCCATGCGCGCTAAGAGCCAGCCTTCCTGGATGCCCTCGCGTGCCCACTGCTCCATCGCGGCCGTATCGCTCGCGGCCATGGCGGCCAAGTGATGGTCGAGGGGCGTGCCTGTCGGGTGGTTTGAAACGAGCGCTTGATGGATGTGTTGGTTCTGGGTGCTCAATGGGGCGCGCCCTGGGCGAACGGAGAGTTCAACCATGCGTTTTTGAAAAATTCCCTGGGTGTGAGGGGCATCGGAGCGGCACAAGACGCCAGAGCGGAAGGTTCGCAGGGATGCGGCATCTGTGGCGAGGAGGAAGGCGAGGGGGTCTGGGTTGATGCGGCGCAGGGCGTCAAGAGTTGAGGCGTCGAGGGTTTGGGGGAGTTGAGTGGCGGGGTCGGACTCACCGAGGGTACGCAATTCGGCTGCGGCTGCGGCGTGGACGAAGCGATCCAGCGGCCACGGATCATTGATGGGCCCGAAATCATCGAAGGCCAGAATCGCCGCTCCTTTGGCCATCATGTCATCAATGATGCCAAGATCCGGCGAGTCCGCCTCGGTGACCGTGCGCAGGATGGCGAGGGCGGCCATTTCATCAGGCGCACCGGCCTGTTGGATTGCGCGGACTTTTTTGATCA
>JBDLWH010000096.1:0-8349 GCA_039804325.1 Verrucomicrobiota bacterium | reverse complement strand
GCCGTTGTGCGAGGGAATTCACGGAATTTTGAGCTGCCTCGGAGTCGCCCCAGCCGGACCGCCCGGAGGTCGGTCCCTGCCGCGGTCCGGCGGGTGCAGGGTGGAAACGGGGTGGATCGTTGTGATTTTCATGAAGCGTTGTGCATGACAGCGGCATGACAGCGGGACAGACCTCTGATCAGGCGGCGAGGACTCTGGCGAGAAACGAGCCGTCGGCCAGGTCTGGAAATCGCGGAGCACTGGCATGTGCCTTTTCATCATGCCAGATGGCGCGGATCTGGATGCGATGCGCAGGAAAATCCAGGGGTCACGCGACTTGGAATGCGTCGGCCTGGGCTTGAGTGAGTTCGACGCATTGCCACGGGAGGCCGTGGTGATTGAGGTCGGCCATGAAGGCGTCTGGGTCGTGCTGTTCCATATTCCAAACGCCAGGTTTGCGCCAAGCCCCCGCGAGCATCTGTTTGGCGCCTATCATCACGGGCACGCCCGTGGTGTAGGAGATCGCCTGCGAGCCGACTTCGGCGAAGCACGCCTCGTGGTCGCAGATGTTGGAAACATAGATGGCTTTATAGCACCCATCCTTGAGGCCGGTGATGACGTTGCCGATGCAGGTACGCCCGACGGTGGACTTCCCAAGGTCTCCGGGATCGGGCAAAACCGCCTTGAGAAATTGCAGTGGCACGATTTCCACCCCTTGGAACATCACGGGATCGATGCGGGTCATGCCCACATTTCCTAACACCTCAAGGTGTTTCAAATAGTTAGGCGAGAACGACATCCAGAACTGGGCGCGGCGAATGGTGGGGATGTGTTTGACCAGGGATTCGAGCTCCTCGTGATACATCCGATAGATTTCATAAGTCCCCACGCCCTGTGGGCAGGTGAACGCCTGGTGGTGCGACATCGGCAGCGTCTCAACAAAGCAGCCGTCCTGGAAGTGGCGGCAGGCGGCAGTGACTTCGCGGATGTTGATTTCCGGGTTAAAATTCGTGGCGAAAGGCTTGCCGTGGTTGCCGCCATTCACGTCGATGATGTCGAGAGTGTGAATCTCATCGAAGTGATGCTTGAGCGCCCAAGCGGTGAACACATTGGTCACGCCAGGGTCAAACCCGGATCCCAGCAGCGCCGAAAGCCCGGCCTGGGCAAAACGCTCTTGATACGCCCATTGCCAGGAATACTCGAACTTCGCTTGGTCCAGCGGCTCGTAATTCGCCGTGTCCAAGTAGTCGCAGCCAGCGGCCAGACAGGCGTCCATGAGGTGCAGATCCTGATAGGGAAGAGCGACGTTGATGAGCAGTTTGGCTCCCGTCTGGCGGATGAGCGCGGCCGTTTCCTCCGGGTTATCCGCGTTCACTTGGGCGGTGGCAATACGGCGACCGGTCCGCTGAAGCACGGCATCGGCGATGGCATCGCACTTACTGAGGGTGCGCGAGGCCAGCGTGATTTCCCCGAAAACTTCGGGCACCATAGCACATTTGTGGGCGACGACCTGGCCGACTCCGCCGGCTCCGATGATGAGGACACGATTCATGATGAGAAATGAGCAAGAATGAGCAAAAAGCGAACGAGGAGATATTTAGGAAACGGCCTTAGCGGTGCGAGCAGGTTTTGTTTGCGGGGAGATTTTGCGTTTCGGGAGGAACGGGTTCACGAGCGCCTGTTCGAAATCAAACACCTCGGAAAAGTCTTCGCGTTGGTCGGATTCCTGTTTACCGAAGACCTGTTCCTCAATGAGTTGAAACACCATGTCTCCCACATCCTGGCACTTGCGCACACCCCATTCCGTCATGAGCGTCGAGGCCATAGGCCCGAATTGTTCAAGCGAAAAATCCCGGAACCCGGCAAGCAATTCTGGCCCACTCACGTGCCGGGGCTGGCCACCGTTGGTCTCGGAAATCCGCTTGAGCGTGAAATCGAGCGCTTCTTTGAGGAAATAATAGGCATGCGGATCAAATCGCTTGTCACGTTTCAGGATGGAAACGACGGATTGTTCAAATTGCATGGCCTGCATGGCAACGAAGATGGAGGAAGAGTCACGACCTGTCAAAGCGGATCATCCCTAACAACCGACACACTCTGCGCCTTGTCACCGCGCCCACCGCCGTGCCATATTCCGTCCACAGTGACCCGACCCCTCATTATCTGGTTGTTAGGCGACGGCAAGCCCGGCCACGAAAACCAAACCCTCGGACTGGCCGAGGCGATCGCACGACGCGTGCCATGCGAAAACTATCGGGTTTCTTTGGCCGCAAGCGCCGGGGTGCTTTCCCGCATCCAAGCCGCGCTACGCGCCAGTGCCGATTTACCGGCACCCGATCTGATTCTCGGTGCGGGCCATGCCACGCATCCGGCCCTGCTCTGGCTCACACGCAAACACCGGCAGTCCAAAAGTATCGTCCTGATGCGCCCAAGCCTGCCACTGGCGTGGTTCGACCTGTGCATCGCGCCGACCCACGATTTTTCGTCCCCCCATCCGGCGCGAGCCAACGTTATCCTCACCCGAGGTGCCCTCACCCGGGTGATTTCGCCCGCAGGCGAGTTATCTCGCGGCCGCATGATCCTGGTTGGCGGACCGTCCACCACCCATGGCTGGAACGGCGACCTGCTGCTTCGAGCCCTATCAGAAATCGCCGAGCACGGACACTGGCAACTCACGGATTCTCGCCGCACGCCCGCCGGGTTTCTCACGCAAATTCGCCAACACCATCCGGCCATCGACGTCTTTTCTCATTTGGAAACCCCGCCCGATTGGCTGCCCACCCAGCTCGCCGCCGCGAGTGAGGTCTGGGTCACCGAAGACTCGGTTTCCATGATCTATGAGGCGCTCACGTCCGGGGCCAAGGTCGGCCTGCTCCCTGCCCCGCGTCTCAAACCGTCGTCACGAGTGCTTCGCGGCCTCGACTCGCTCGTCACCGACGGCTTCCTCACCCCTTTTGCGGAGTGGCAACTCACCCGCCAACTCAAAAATCCGCCCGAATCCCTGCGCGAGGCCGACCGCTGCGCGGAGTTGCTGATCCCGCGCCTTTGAGATTTATCCTTACCATCTAGGTTTCAGAAACCCATATAGTCAGCATGTTTGCCCGCCCAGGAAATCCCAACGCTCGCCTATCGCTGAGCGCAGTGGACGATCACAAGGATTTCCGGCTGAGTGCTTGAATGTTGCTCGGCGGCCAGCTTGGATGCGCGTTCAAACCTGCCACCCATGAGCCGTCCCGAATCTATCCCACCCGCCTGGGGGGCCTATTTGCCCCAATGTTGGCGGGCGCTCTGGCTGCGCGCCCTCCACGCACTGCCGCCGGGCAACGCGTGGCGACGACTCGCGCTCTGGTTGCGCAACCCACTGAAAAAATGGTTAGATCCGGTGGTGGACCTCGAGGTTTGGGGGCTAAAGCTTCGACTGCACAGCCGCGGCAATCTATCCGAGCAGCGGCTCATTTTCATGCCGCAGTTCCTCGACACGGCCGAACGCCTGGCCATCGGCGACGCGCTCAAGGACGGCGGCGTGTTTTTCGACATAGGTGCCAACGCCGGCATCTATGCGTTGTGGGTGGCGGCGCAGCATATCCCGGGCACTCGCGTGGAAGCCTTCGAACCCGATCCTCAACTCTGCGCGGCACTGCGCTTCAACCTCGCTACCAATCACCTCGACTCGGTCCACCTCCATTCGCTCGCGCTCGGCCGCTCAGAGGGTCACGTCACCTTGGTTTCTGGGTCCCGCAACAAGGGAGAAAACCGCATCGAGTCATCACCCGCCGCCACCGGCGTGGACGTGACCATGACCACCCTGCCCGCTTTCCTCGAACGCTCGGACATCCGTTTCATCACCGCCTTGAAAATCGATGTCGAAGGGCACGAATCCGAAGTCTTAGAACCGCTCTTCGCCCAAACTCCGCGCGCCCTCTGGCCACGCCTGCTCATCTGCGAACTCGTTCATGACGCCGCTCACCGCCTACCCGAGCTGCTCGAACGCCATCATTACCGGCTCATCGCGCGCGGCCGCCTCAATGGCATCTACCAGCTCAACTCATGAAGCCGAGACACCTCATATAGGTTACGGGCCCGTCATCTTTCCCACTCTGGATCTGGAGCCCCCGCAGGTCATGCCATCCAGAATATCATCAAAAAAAACCTAGAAATCCTCAAACCCGACTTGCACCGGTGCCATCACTCCTTTACCACCCTTCAAAGTGTTAGCCTGTTTCAACCTTTGTTCAAACAGGCTGCGCTGACGCGCCACTCGCCCTAACAAACCAAGAGAGGTAAATCCGCAGCCAAAAAAATTTCTGGGAGCAATCCCTCCTCCCCACCCACGGGGGGCAACCGCCTAATCCAACACCAAACCACCGCACCATGGAACCCGTCAACATCCTCTGCATGAAATGGGGAAACCGCTACGGCGCGGAGTATGTCAATATTCTGCGCTCGGCCGTGGCAAGACATCTCACGCTCGCCCACCATTTCATCTGTTTTACCGACGATGCCGCCGGTTTCGATCCGCAGATTATCACCTATCCCATCCCCGAGTTGGACATGCCGGAAAGAAAACGGCTCACAGGCTGGCGCAAACTCGGCTTGTTCCGCGATGATCTGCCCTTGTCCGGCCCCTGCCTGTTTCTCGATCTGGACATCGTCATTACGGGTCGCCTCGATGACTTTTTCTGCTATGAGCCGGACAAGATCCCGATCATCCATAACTGGACATTCGGCCTCCGAGCCCTAACGGGACAACGCCCCCCAGTCGGCAACTCGTCGGTTTTCCGATTTCCGGGCAACCAATGCGGATTTGTGGTCGAGCAGTACCTCCGGGAAAAAGACTATGCCCTGGCCAATTTCAATCCTCCCCAAACCTATCTCACCCACTGCATCCGCCCCAAAATGTGCTTTTGGCCGGACCCCTGGGTGCGATCCTTCAAACGTCATTGTCGCCCCTCGTTTCCGCTCAATCTGATACGCACTCCAACGCTGCCCCAGGACGCGCGCATCATCGCCTTCCACGGCAAGCCCGATCCCGACGAGGCCGCCGTCGGCTACCGCGGCAAACACCCGAACCACTACTCACGGGCAGCTCCGTGGGTCAATGCGAACTGGCGTTAGGCCGTGGTCGGCCAACGCAACCGTGCGATCAATTCCGCCGCCAACTCGCAATTGATCGGGCACAAGCGCGGTTGCACGCGGGTCGCGTCGGCATGGAAATGTGCCAATCCAATAATCGGGAGACGAATGATGCGTGATGCCACCACTAACCGTTTGAAATAACCGTGGAGTAAACCTGCTGCCTTGAGCGTCGTCCCGGTCGGCCATGTCACCACGGTGGGGCGGCCGGAAGCGACGGCTTCCGTGACCATGGTGACACTGTCCTGAGTGACAAAAACCCACTCGGCGGAGCCAAGGAAAGCCGCAACCATTTTCTCGGGGGTTTCCGCCCACCAGACTGCGCGGGCAATGGCGCGAGGATCCAGATGCTGGCGGAGAATGGCTTCCGCAGGGGCACCGGTTCGGCGGGAAGTGGTGACCAGCCAGCGGATGCCGTGTGTGAGAGCGAGCTGATTCATGCCTTTGCCGAGCGCTTGCCAGTCCTCCACGGTGTATCGATGGCTAGCGGAAGCGCCGCCAATGATCATGGCCCACAGTTTGCCCGCTGGCCGGTCCTGCCAGGCACGGGCGGCGGCGTCGGCCACTTCCGGCGTGATGCCGGTGGGAATCATTTCGATTTGCACGTCGTTGGCCGCTGATTCTAGCGGCGACGGGGTGAACACGGTATGAAACCATGCGGATGGAAATGGCTTGCGCTCACCAAGAAAGACCAGCGGCACCCTGAATTTCAGAGCGAGGCTGCGAGCGGCGTAAACCGACTTGCCACCACTGGCCACGATCAGATCCGGTGCCGGCACGCCGGCAGGGATCTCAACCATAAACCAGCGTTTGAGCAAATCCCCGCCCAACGGTTTCCCGCACGCTCCCATCCAGAGCCGAACCAAGTCGCGGGCAAAGCCATTGATCTGCGGGCGGGTTTGGAGCACCGTAGCGTCAAGCTCTATCCTTTTCGCGAGGGCGGAGACCAGCCCTTGCGACTGGCTGACGTGGCCGGGGCTGCCTTCGCTGAGGATCCAGACGACACGCTTCATAACGCGGCGGCGGTGTCGCGCGCGTTCCAAGTGCCCCACGAGGCGGTTGTGTCAAAGGTCATGATCGCGCAACTTATTGTTAGTTTATCACTCGCGCCAATGCTCGGCCACCCAAGGTGTGGGCAGGACGAACCGTGCGAGATGCTTCCGCCATTTTTGCTGGTTTTTGCGGGTCTGCCAGACCCAGCGGAGGTGAGCCAGCGGGCGGCGCGCCAGGGCCTGCTCTGACCAGCGCCCCATGATTGCGTCGGGAGGTTTTGGATGACCGGGAAAAGTGACGATTTTCACTTCCGGCGGCATCACTGGTGCGCGGAGGTAACGCAGCGGCCAGATACCCATGGCATGCAAACCGAAGTGCTTGGTCCACGACGCGGGCCAGAATTTAATGCCACCCGGGATGCCGGCTGTGACATAATTTTGCTCGAACCGATACTTGCGGGACAATTTGATGGGGTCGGCCTGGAGATTTTCCAGCATGTCCGGGTAGCCGCCGATAGGGAAGCGGAAGACGGAGGTTTGGCCGGTTTTCTTGAAGAGGCGAACCCAGTTGCGGGCGGTGATAACGTCATCCGGGTGACCGTAGGTGAAATAATCATCGATGTTGCCAACGATCACCGAGTCCAGATCAATGAACAGAGCTTGGCCTTGCAAGCCTGCCAGATCACGGCTCCAAAGCGCGACCTTAGGCCATTTTCCGGGGACATCGGGCGGAATCTCACAGCCCAACGGCGGCAGTGGCAGGCAAAGGACTTCCTCGCGGATATTGGTAACGTTATCGGTGAAACAAACGACCTGGAACGGCCCGGTGATGTTACGGGCGACCATCGCGTAAAGAATATTGACGTAGTGGGGACCGTAAACGGTACCCCACTTCATGCAAAAAATCAGTTTGGTAGTCATCATTGCGCAAGAGGTCACCCCCGTGTCAGGCTGCGGGTGGAACTGGGGAAATACATTCGTGGGGATTCACTTTGCCACACACGAGGGCATAGTTCACACAAACGACGGCTCAAATGTAAGCAAAATTTTTGAGGTCAGGGCGCTTGGCCCAGTTCCTGATAAACCCCAAGAGTCTCACGACACATCGCTGCCAACGTGAACGGCTCGCCTACCAGCAATGGCTGCTGACGGTTTTGCAGCACGCAACGCGTAGTTTCAACCAGCCGCGCACGGTCAGCCAGCGGCACCCGCCCGGATGGGAAAAGCGTGTCTAGCAACTCGCCCACCCCCCCGCAATTGTAGCCGACCACCGGTTTGCCAAGGGCCATAGCCTCTAACACCGTGCGACCAAAAGACTCGGGTTGCTGGGAAAGGGCGCATACCAGATCACTCACCGCCATGACCTCGCGGATGTCCGCACGGTGGCCTAAAAATGTGACGTCCCCCTCAAGACCGAGCGTCTGAACTACTTTCCTAAGCTCATCGAGATAGCCGCGTTTTTTTTCATGGGTGTCGCCGGCAACCAAACCGTGTACCGGCACTCCCGCAATTTTTAAGGCATCTATCAGGAAGAAAAAATCCTCATGGCCTTTGAGGCGCGTGATGCGCCCCGGTAACAGCAAAACGGATTTGCCAGCGTGGTTCGGATGCTCCGCGCCCCAGCGCGCTAGCCACCCAGGCGACGGTCGGAAATGCGTGCCGTATGCGCCCGGGTCGATTCCGCGCGGAATGACGCGGATGTTTTGCGGAAGTGTACGCGGATAGTTATTCAGGATGTAGTCGCGCACGCTCGCCGACACGGCAATGACGGACTCCCCACGCGTCATGACCGCCGAATACGCATTGACCGAATAAAACCCATGCACGGTGGTGACCAAACGCGGACGCTTACGACGGTCCATACTTTTCCACGCCAGCCACGTCAACCATGCTGGCAGGCGCGAGCGCACGTGAATGATATCGGGCGATTCGGCGGTAAAAAGCGCGCGCAGTCGCGGGACTTGACCGAGCGAGGCGAGCGCCTTGCGATGCACAGGCAGCTGGATGTGGCGCGAGCCGGCCTGCTCTAACTCCGCGACCATCCGCCCGCCGTGAGAAACGACGATCGATTCGTGGCCATGGCGCACGAGGTGGGCGGCAATCTCGAGGGTGCCGCGCTCGACACCGCCGGCATCAAGTTCGGGAAGAATCTGAATGATTTTCATGGAAGGGAAATCACCGGCACAACCTCACGCCGACCGGCTTTGACCAGCGCCACCGAGGCACCGGTCGTGAGAATAAAATC
>JBDLWH010000095.1:0-3135 GCA_039804325.1 Verrucomicrobiota bacterium | reverse complement strand
GTCTCTCGCCACTCGCCGAGCTCGGATCGTTTCGGATCGGTCAGCGCAAGGATATCCTTCAAACAAGCCGCAAGGGCAGCGCCATCGTCGCCGGCTGGTTCGGATTCCAACCATTTCATGTCGGCGAGCATGCGCTCCGGCTGGGGCTCCCTCAACGCCCCATCGCCGGGGGTTTGGCGATGATTTTGCTCATATTCGCTAACGAGATTGCGGGCGTTGGCATTGGCGGGATCGAGCGCCAGGGCGAGCGCGAGCATCTGAGCCGCCGCCCGGCGATGCACGTCGGTGGTGGGATTCCACCCGCGGGCCATCGCCTCTAGCTGATGGGAAATCCAGGTCATTTCCTCCACGTTCAATGGGATTTTATCGCGGCGAAACGGCACCGGCCCTTCCTGGGGGGGGATAAAATCTGCGGCACCAAGAGCCACGCCCATGATCGCTAGAAATCCCGCGAGCCACGCCAGTGGTCGTCCATACCCAGTCATACACCGATTTTTTAGCCCAAACCTTCGGCGCGTCACAAGCTAACATTGCAGATTGCCGCGGCTTCCCTCAGGTTTCCCGCATGCCTCACCCACGCCCGAGCATCGAAACCCGCGAAGAAGTCATGTTTTTTGATACCGACTGTGGGGGAGTCGTTCATAACTTGGCCTACTTGAGGATGATCGAAACCTGTCGCACTCGCCTGGCCGCCCTCATGGGCATGGACCTCGTAACCATGTCGCAAACCCAAGCATTCCCCGTGGTAACCGCCATCGATGTTACCTACAAACGCCCCGCTAAACTCGGCGACTGGATCGTCATCCGCGGCCGCCTCGACGCCCTCACCCGGGCGCGTTTCTGGTGCGCCTTCGAGATGATTCGCGAATCCGATGGTGCGCTTCTCGTGACCGCCCGCCAGGCACTCGCCCTCGTGGCCATGCCCGCCGGCAAGCCGCTGCGCCTGCCAGCGGCATGGGCCGACCAATGGGCGTGAGGATTTGCTCCAATTCCTTGCCAAGTCCGCCAGCTTAAGGTTCACTGCGTCCCGAATTATCTATGGCTCTTATCGTTCAAAAATTTGGTGGCACATCGGTGGGCACGCTTGATCGCATCCGCAACGTCGCCGCACGTATCAAGCACACTCGGGACCAAGGCAACCAGGTGGTGGCCATTGTTTCCGCGATGTCGGGGGTGACCGACGGACTTATTCAATTGGCCAACGGGCTTTCTCGCCACCCGAGCGAGCGCGAGATGGACGTCTTGCTCTCCACCGGTGAGCAACAATCCATCGCATTGGTCACCATGGCGCTTCAAGAATTGGGGGTGGACGCCGTTTCCATCACCGGCCGCCAAGCCGGTATTCAAACCACCGGCTCCCATACGCGCGGCCGCATCCTCACCATGGACCCCGCTCTCATGACCCGATTCCTCACCGAAGGAAAAACCTTGGTCGTCGCTGGCTTTCAAGGCGTCACCCCGGACGGCATGATCCACACCCTCGGCCGCGGCGGATCCGATCTGACCGCCATCGCCGTGGCCGCCTCACTCAAGGCCGATGTCTGCCAAATCCTCACCGATGTCGATGGCGTCTATACCTGCGACCCGCGCATCGTCTCAAACGCCCGCAAATTACCCGAAATCTCCTATGACGAAATGCTCGAAATGGCGTCGTCGGGATCCAAAGTCATGCAGTCACGCTCCGTCGAGTTCGCCAAAAAATTTGGGGTTCTCTTCGAGGTGCGCTCCTCCCTCAACGACAACCCCGGAACACTCGTGTTAGAAGAACATCCCCACATGGAAAACGTCGTCATTCGCGGCGTTTCAATCGAACGCTCGCAAGCCCGTGTCACCATCACTGGCATCCCCGATGAACCCGGCATGTCCGGACGCATCCTGGGAACCCTCGCCGAAGCCGAAATTAACCTCGATATGATCGTTTCTAACATCGCTCACGACGGCTATGCCCGCCATTCGTTCACGATGCACTCGAGCGATCTGGGCAAGGCCCAAGCCGCCCTCAAACCGGTCCTTGCCGCTCTGGCACCCCACTCGAAAATCGAAACCGAGGCTGGCATCGCCAAGCTTTCCGCGGTGGGCATTGGCATGCGCTCGCACTCGGGCGTGGCCGCGACGATGTTTCAGGCACTCGGCGAGGCGAAGATCAACATCGGCATGATCTCGACCTCGGAAATCAAAATCGCCGTCACCGTGGACGAACCACGCATCGAGGACGCCGCGCGCGCCGTTCACAACGCCTTCGGATTGGATAAAGCACCTGCCTAACGAAAATGAACGTTGCCGGCTCTATTCGCTCGTTGCTTCCATTAACTATCGGTTTGGTGGTTGGCGGTTATGGAGCCATCATGTTTCGGCAAAGCCTGCCGGGCGCTGAAGGGTCGGCCGAGGAACGATCTAACCAATTAGAGATTTCCTTGCAACGCGCGAACAATCGCCTCGCGGCGTTAGAGGCACCGGATTCGCAACGCCAGCGACGCAAACCAGGGCGGACGTTTGCCGACGGGGCGCGCAACCTCGCCGAAGACATCCGTGAGGGACGCCCGGTGACCCCAGACGACATATTTCGGGCGAGCCAACCGTTGCTGCGCGATCTGGCACCCTTGTTTGACCGCATGCGCGTTAAGGAACAACAACAACTCGCCGATAGCATGACGGGCGAGTGGGCGCGCAAATACGATCTCACCCCCGAACAACAGGAATCGCTCAAGCAATGGTTCGCTCAAAAAGCCACTCAGGATGCCAAGCGGTGGAACGATCTCGTCGCCCACGACGGAACCCGCCTCGAGGACATCATGCGGGCGTCGCGCGACAGCCGACCAGATGACGGGCTCGACGAGTTCATGGGTAAAACCCTCCGCAGCGAAAAACTCACCGCTTTCAAAACAGAACGCATGGCCGAACGCGCCGAGCGTGTCCAACAGGATGCCGACACGCAGGTCCAGCGCTTGGACTCCGTCGTTCAGCTCGACGACGCGCAGCGCGACAAGGTATTCGGCATCATGGCGCGCTCGTCGCGCGACTACGATCCGGCAATGCAACTCGAAGGTGTGGGCGGCAATATCAACACCACGGCCACCACCGGCAATCGCCAACAGGCGATGCTTTCGGTTTTGAGACCCGAGCAGCGGACGGCCT
>JBDLWH010000094.1:0-5407 GCA_039804325.1 Verrucomicrobiota bacterium | reverse complement strand
CGACCAAACATGCTGTCGATCCATGAACAATTGGCCCGATAGCGCAAAACCATCTGCTGCCATTGCTCCTTCGTCGCCTTGCTCCAGAACTCACGATACATTTCCTGGCGGTCGCTGCCAGTGGCGTGACATGGCTCGACTTGCTCCAGCGACGGCTGCTTTGGCACGGGAATTTGCGTCAGATCATACAAGCTTTCATAGCCCAGAGGCACATTGGCCCCTGCGTGCGGCTTTAAAAACGAAAGGTAAAGAAACAAGGGGCGCTTTTTATCAAGCCCTTCACCGAGGAACTCCAAGCAGCGATTGAAAGCCCAACCATCGCGATGGTCTTTTTCAGGAACCTGACTTGTGCGCCCCAGATAGCCGGCTGGCCATTCCTCGCCGTCACCATACGTCTTCACTTCGTCGTAATAGCGCTTCAATCCATCAGGGTTATCATCACTCATCATGATCGCTCCCTTCTCGTAGTCGGTCGAAGAATAGCGCACTTCGAATCCACGCGTCGAAGCGCCCTTTGCCAGCCAATGCGTCTTTCCGAATCCCGCCGTCTGATATCCCGCCTTCAGCAACATTTCCGGCAGGGGATCGCATGGCAATTGTTCATCTCGCAGGCCGGGGCCATTGCTGAGTATTCCCAACTGGTGGGGATACTGTCCAAGCATCATCGAATAACGGCTCGGCACGCACATCGGTGCCTGACAGACCGCCTGATCAAAGAGGATTCCGCTCTTGGCGAGACGGTCCAGCGCCGGGGTCTTGACCATCGGATCAATCCGACCGATGGCGTCCCAACGGTGTTCGTCCGCCATCAGAAAGATGATGTTAGGTTTCTTCTTATTTCTGCGGGCTGCGGAGGGCATTTCCGCTGCAAAAAGAAGCGGCATCCACAGCACGGAAACAAGAAGAGCAAGCGGCGTGTATTTCATATCACCCTTGGATTCCTTCTCACTTTGGCAGCAGGTTCAGC
Source organism: Verrucomicrobiota bacterium (assembly GCA_039804325.1). GTDB lineage: Bacteria > Verrucomicrobiota > Verrucomicrobiia > Verrucomicrobiales > Akkermansiaceae > Luteolibacter. The sequence continues at coordinate 4,440 of JBDLWH010000094.1, read as the reverse complement.
ATGGCTTTCCCTAGGGCGTCACCAATGAGAAAGTAGGTTTCGGCATTGCCGAATTCGTGATGCTCATGGCCGGGATGCGGCGAATCTTCTGCTTTGCGCACAAAGTCGATTGTTTCCACCAGCTTGACCGTGCCTTTGAATTCAGGCTTGTTCGCTGCGTCTTTTTGGGCTTTCTTAATCGCCATCGCTGCTTGCGGAATGTCCTTGTCGTCTTTCATCCAGCTACCGGTGATGTCACCGATGACGACAGGCAATTTCGGACACTTCAAGTCCTTGCGCACATCGTGGATCAGGTTGACCAGATTCTGTTCATACACCGGCACCATCTTGGCGTCGCAGAAATCATTCCAACCGTGCCACCAGACGAATCCCGCGATCTCATAGCCGCGACCATCATACTTTGGGAAGTTGGTCTTTAGATTTTTGAGTGCATCGTTGATTTCTGAGATCATTTTGGTGTAGAAGGGGCCAACTTGCCCTCCCGAACTGGGTGGACGGAAATCCACATCCAAGCTCTTGCCGCCCCATGCCGTTTTGATGAGCAGCACCTGATCCTTGACGCCATTCCCCATTACATGGCCGAATTGCAGCTCTACACCGAAATGATGGTCATCATTGTATGCTGAATAGCCAAGACCTAGCGGTCCGACTTTCAAGTCAGCGTCAGCACGTTGATACTGGACCCATACATCATCGCGAACGGTCCATTTGCCATCAGCGGTCTTGAGATGCTTGTAGATCGGGGCTTTGACCGGATCATTGTAGAGCGCGACGAGTGTGCCCTTGCCATCATTGTAATCCTTGCTGGTGAGATCGACCACTGCCTGGCCTTGCATGTTGGATTGGCCGGCGAGGATGAAGACTTTTAACTGCTTTGCCTGGGCCGTGAGCGCAGGCGTAATCAGAAAAAGCGAGGTAATGCATAGTAGGTGTAGTTTCATAGGGTGGATGTGAAGTTAACAAATTAGAATGAAGCATGTAAAAATCCTAGCGGAGTGAGTCACAGTTGGCATGTTTATCGTGATGGTTTGAATGAAATTCGCACCGGCCCCAGCAGCCCAGACGCAGGCAAGTCAGTTTCTCCCATCTCCTGCCGGGCGGCGACGCCCTCGGGATAGATTTCAGGGTTGGCTTTGCCGAGCCGTGGTTGCAGGGAGGCGGGGATTTCCGGGGCTTGTTTGAGGCCGCTAACGTAGTTGATGAGCGTGTTCGTCACCAACACCACCAGCCGATTGTTTCCGGCGTGAACCGCCTTGGATATGTCCAACCGGTATGGCGTCATCCAAGCAACACCGACACCCTGACCATTCAACTCCACTTCCGCAATGTTGCCAACCTGACCCAGATCAAGCCATGCCGCAGTGCCATCGCTCAAACACTTTTTCGGCACGGTGAACTCAATCTCGTAACGGCCCGTACCGGAAAAATGCCGCGTCCGGGGTGATTCCGTCCACGACCCCAATGCGTCGCAATGGGTCTCCAGCATTTCAAATCCGTAGCTCTCCAACTTCATGTTCCAAATCCCGTTGATCTTCAGCGGTTCGGGCAAAACTTTGAGGGTGGCGGCGGGCTTGCGCAACCCATTTGTTGCGATTTCTGGATGGAACACGAAGAATGCCGACTCCCATGGCTCAAATTCCAGTGGCAAGGTCGTTCCGTCCGGGGCCGGACGCCATCCGGCAACGTCTGCAATCGCACCGGTCACGGCGTCCCAGCGCTGCGGGGTCTTGCCGGAGACCCGGAAGGTGGCCTCCGTGGCGACCCGTTGGGGCTGCAAGTTGCACACGAAATAGACATCCACGTCATCCACTTGCTTGTGAATGAATGTCAATCCGTCACTCTGCACGCTATCGGCTATGGCGAAGTCCGGTGGCGCTAGTTTGGCTAGAATTCCGAGCAAGTCCTGCTGCGGCACCGTGAGCGGCGGCGTGGGCAGCCAAGGTTGGCGGCCCGGATTGAAGCTGGCGCGGTCAATCTTGTATTGCGGCAGAAAGATTCCACCACCCTTGCGCGCCGAATCCGTGCGGAATAGCCCGTCCACAAGCTGTTTCAACTCGCGCTCATTCTCCGCGTGGTGTTTTAGGCCCGCCGCCTCCGCGGGCAATTCATCCAGCGCGACGATTGTTCCGCCACCTCGCGCAAAATCATGGATCGCACGCATGGTGGCTATCGGCACGACCGTCGTGCGCGGCATGATCAACAGGCGATAGGCCTGCCCGTTGATTTCAATCCGCCCGTCACGAAATTTCGCGCGATGTTGCAACAAGTCGTCATTGACGATGTCGAAGTCATAACCATTCGCCACGATGGTTTTGGCCAGATTTCCGTAGGGCATGACACGGCGCGTGCTGCCCCAGACGGCGCGTTCGCTCCAGACGGTCGCTTGCGGCGAGTAGATCAGCACATCGGCTACCAGCCGACCCGGCCGCAACATGGCACAGCAACGCGCCACATACTCGGAGACGTGATGATAGTGCTTCCACCAAGTGTTCCAGTGCCCGATCCGATTGGCCCAGGGAAAGTCGCGGCTGGGGGCGACGTGCGTTTCCGGCGATGCGAAATAGCCATGATTGTATATCTGCGTAATGCCATCGCGCAGAAATGCGTCGGTCGCAATCTTGAGATCCTGCAAGTCGGTTCGATAGCGTGCTGGATGGATGAATGTGTAGGCCTCGGCGGACACGATATCGCGGCCATAGAATCGCGCCCCGGAGGCAGTGGCCTTGCGCGGGTCGGCGATCGGCTCGAAGCGGCAGGTGGTCACTTCGGTCTCGGGCCGGGCCGTCGCACCCGCGCCTTGCACCAGTTCCTCGGAAAAGCGATAGTGCGGCTGGATCCGTGCCTGCACACGATGCGCCGCGCACCATTCGTTGAAAGGTTTGAAAAAGGCATCCAAGGCGACCTGACTTAGGTAGTCACCCAAGTCGTAGCGAACCTGTGGCGTTTCCGAACCAATGTTGAACCAAAGCGCGGGCAGGTATTTTGCTAGATCGTAACCGGCGTGCTGCTCAAAACCGGCGAGCGTGTCGTCGCTCCAGAGCAAGGCGTTGGACAGCGGCCAAAACTCAAAGCTATCGCAAAAGAATGAATCTACGGTGCCGCCAAGCTCCCCGCCGACAGCCTGCTCAATCGCTCCGCCCAAATGCTCGCAATAGCGCTGCACCGCGCCCCGGCTGAGGTGGTCGATGACCATCGGTGCGGGCTGAAAGTTCTGTGCTGGACACTGCTGTTCGGTGAACTCCAGCCAGAATGCCATCAGCCGCCACTGACCCGGCGGCACGTCCCATTCGAGGGTGGTTGTGCCCGGCTTCACCCGTGCCGTGAGCACGACCAGCGACCCGGCATCAAGCTGGTCTCTGCCTACGACGCGGCCCGCGACTACGGCGATAGCCTTTCCCGGTTCACGCGGCGTTGTTATTTTTTCACTTCGAATGTCCTTGAGGTTAGGCAGCGGCAACGTGCCGTGAAAGGTCGTGCCACCGTCCAGAATCTGGCTCGCCAAGCAGAGTGCTTTGCTTTGATCATCCTTGGCCACCCAATCACCGCCGAAACCCCAGCCGGGGCTGAAGGTGATGGCCACCTCGAGATCCAAGCGTTTCGCTTCGGCCACCGCGTGTTTCACTAAGGCCAGAAAATCAGGCGTGAGATACCCGATGTTTCCTTTCTCATACATCTGCCAAGTGCTCATGATCTCAACGCCGCCGAGTCCCTGCTCGGCCATTTGTTCGAGCTGCCAGGTGACGTCGCCGGGGGTGAGCGCATTGCCCGGCCACCACCAGCGGGTGTGCGGTTTGTAGGTGCGTGCGGGCTTGTCCCAGCCGGACTTCAACGCCTTGATCGTAACCTCCGCACTTGAACTGTCGGCAAGGACATTGCCCGCACAACAGCCGCACGCCGCAATCGCACACGCCCGGGTGAAGAGCCGCCAAACGGCGGTCTTCCAAACCGGGACGGCGGCACGATGCAAACAGTGAATCATTTCGGTAGGGGTTTCACCATCGCTTTGACTTCCGGCGGTGGCGGGAACTCGCCGCGATTCGCAGCAGCGACGCGGTCCATGTCCATTTTCACGATTTCGCGATCATAGGTGAGTAGGCCGTTGCACTCAGTCTCCACGTCGGTAATCTGGGTGTAGATGGTGGCGGAAAGTCCCGGTGACTCTTTCAACGCCCACGCCTTGGCCATCAGAGTGACAAAGGTCTGGGTAAGTTCGTCGCGACTGGCCATGCCTTTGTAGCCCCACGTTTTCTGCGTCCACGTATGGCCGTCCACGGGCAGTCCGAGGCCGCCGAATTCGCCGAGCACGGCGGCGCGCTTTTCTTCCGGCTTGGGACAAGACGGTCCGGGATAGGTGTGGTTGTCAATCACGTCGCCGCAGTGCTTGTCCGCGTCACCGCTGGCGTTGTTGACGAGGCGGGAAGGGTCGAGGGTTTTCACTTT
>JBDLWH010000093.1:0-5692 GCA_039804325.1 Verrucomicrobiota bacterium | reverse complement strand
CATCTTGATGATTTCATTCAGATTATTCGCTCGTCGAAAAATCGCGATGAAGCGCGCGAGCGGCTCGCAGCCTACAGTTTTCCGCTGGCCACCGCCGAGGACCTCGGCATCATGTTGCGTTCTCAGCCGTCGATTGCTGGGGGAGCCTATCATTTCAGCGACCGCCAGGTGAACGCCATTCTGGAACTTCGACTCTATCAACTAACGGGTATGGAGCGCGCCAAGGTCAAGGGGGAATACGACATGGTGTTAGTTGATATCAAGGATTTGATGGACATTTTGGCCCGTGAGGAGCGCGTGTTAATGATCATCAAGGATGAGCTGCGCACCATCAAGGACCGGTTTGCCACGCCGCGTAAATGTATCATCATGGGTGAAATGGGAGAATCCGCCATTGAGGATCTCATCCCTAACGACGCCATGATCGTCACGCTTTCCCACCGTGGCTACATCAAGCGCACGCCCGCCACGGAATACCGTGTCCAAGGGCGAGGCGGCAAGGGCGTCAAAGGCATGGAAACGCGCGTTGCCAAAAAAGATGAGGCTAACGATTTTGTTGAGCATCTCTTCAGTGTGCAGGCGCACGATTACTTGTTATTTTTCACAAACACTGGGCGCATGCATGTTGAGCGCGTCTATGAACTCCCGGAAGGGTCGCGCACGTCCATGGGGCGCAGTATCCAGAATGTGCTCGACCTCAAACCAGAGGAAAAAATAGCAGCGCTGTTACGCCTTGAGCGCACGGTGGACGAGTCTGGCAATGATATCACGTTCCGCGAGGAGGCTGGGTTCGTGTTTTTCGCCACGCGTAGCGGCAAGGTGAAAAAAACCGCGGTGCATGATTTCCGCAATTATCGCAAGGGCGGTCTCATCGCCATTAACCTCGAGGAAAGCAACGAACTCATCGGGGTGCGCCTCACTGGCGGCGCCGATGAAATCATCCTCGTGACCCACGAGGGGCTGAGCCTGCGATTCCATGAGGACGACGCCCGCCCGCTTGGCCGCGGCACGGCCGGAGTGATGGGCATCCGCCCGATCGAGGGAGATTTTGTCGTCGGCCTGGCGCTAGTGACCGAGGGGTGTACGTTGTTAGTAGCCTCGGAAAATGGCATCGGCAAACGCACCACGTTTGAGGATTACCGCCAGCAAGCGCGTGGCGGGAAAGGCATCATCACCATGAAAGTCACCGATAAAACCGGTCCGGTGGTGGGAGTGGTCACGGTGACGGCCGATGATGAGCTCATGTTGATGACATCTAGCGGCCAGAGCATCCGTATCCGCGCCGCCGAGGTGCGAGAAACTGGACGCAATGCGCAAGGCGTGAAGTTACTCACGCTCAAGGATGGCGAGAAACTCCAAGATATCTCCATCGTCATCCCCGATGGCGAAGACTCGGAATCCCCAGATCGCGCGCTTTCTCCCACTATACTCACCGCTGAAGATTCCTGATAGCATCGGCATGGCACAGCGCTCGCGCGGCATGGCTGAAGTTTTTCCGTCTTGGACTGGCGGTCATTCCAGTGCCATGCTCGCGCCGTCATGACAGCCAGCCTATCCCCGGCAGAACTTCTGAGATACTCGCGCCATCTGCTCATTCCAGCAGTGGGTGAGGCTGGGCAACTGCGACTCAAACAGGCCGCAGTGCTTCTCATTGGCACGGGCGCGCTCGGCTCGCCGGCCGCCCTCTATCTAGCTGCTGCTGGGGTGGGCCGCCTCGGCCTCATCGACGACGATGTGGTGGACGTCTCGAATCTCCAGCGCCAGATCCTTCACGGCCAGTCATGGATAGGAAAACCCAAACTCGAAAGCGCGGCGGCCCGCCTGCGCGAGGTCAACCCGCACATCACCATCGAGTTGCATCCGGGGCGATTCACCGCGCAAAATGCGATGGATATCGCCAGTGGTTACGACGTGCTAGTGGACGGATCCGACAATTTTCCGACGAGGTTTCTCACGAATGACAGCGCGTATTTTTTGCGTAAGCCGTTAGTTTACGGGGCGATTCATCGATTTGAAGGACAGACGGGCGTGTTTGCGGCGCATCGGGCTGGCCCTTGTTACCGATGTTTGCTCCCCGAGTTGCCGGCCGCGGGCTGCGTGCCGTCGTGTCAGGAAGCGGGTGTGCTCGGGGTGCTTCCCGGCATCATCGGGTCGATTCAGGCGATGGAAACCCTGAAGCTCATACTGGGTATTGGCACGGTGCCGTTAGGCAAACTCACGGCCTATGACGCGCTGGCCAGCACGTTTCGCCATCTCACCGTGCAACGCGATCCTCGATGCCGCTTGTGCGGTGATGCCCCCGATATCCATGATGTGGCCAACGCGGAAACCACCGCCACCCACCACTGCGCTTTGCCCCCAAATCTTACTATGCAATCGATCACCACGTCAGAACTGCGCGCCCTGCGCAGCAAGGATTTTCACGGCATGCTCGTCGATGTCCGAGAGCCCGATGAACACGCCCTCGCCTCCATTCCGGGCGCACTCCTCATGCCCCTGAAATCGCTCCCGCAACAGTTAGCCTGCTTGCCCATGGATCGTGACATTTATGTGCATTGCAAGTCGGGCATGCGCTCGGCCAAAGCCGTGGGCATGCTCATGGAGCGGGGATTCACACGGGTTATCAACGTGACGGGCGGTATCGACGCTTGGCTCAAGGAGGACCGTTAGTCTCTAGCGGATTTTATGACTGGCGCTCATCGCCGGGCGTAACGGAAACCGGGAAGCGCTCTAACAAGTCGGCGTAATTCCAGTTTCAGCAGGGTGGCGCTGACGACTTGGGCGGGCAGCCCGCAGCGCTCGGTGATGCGGTCAACGGGTGAGTCGTCCACGGTGACGGCGGCAAACACGGCCGCTTCTTCTTCGGGTAGCTCGGGAAATGCTGCGGCGGGTTCCGAGTTGCTAGGTTGGCGCGCAAAGGGCAACTCGCCCAGATCATCTAAAATATGGCTGGCATCATAAACCAGTGTGGCCCCATCGCGGATGAGTTGGTTACACCCTGCGGAAGTCGGCTTGTCGATAGGGCCGGGCACCGCAAAGACCGGCTTGCCGTATTCGGTGGCTAGGTTCGCCGTAATGAGCGAGCCGGACCACGCCGGGCATTCCACCACTAACAGAGCTCGCGCCCACGCCGCGACGATGCGGTTGCGCATCGGAAACGTCTGCTTATCTGGCGCGGTGTGCAGCGGAAACTCGGAGATCACCGCCCCGTTACCCTGGGCGATTTTTTCGGCCAATCCGAGGTTTTCTGGCGGATAGAGTTTGCCCAACCCCGAACCGATCACTGCGATGGTGCGCCCCTTGGCGGCGATGGCGGCCTCGTGCGCCGAGGTGTCGATCCCACGGGCAAGACCCGAGATGATGGAGAACCCAGATTGCGCTAACTGATAAGAAAATCTTTTGGCCGCTTGCGTGCCGTAATGGGTCGAGCGGCGCGAGCCGACGATGCCGATGGCATGGCGGTCGCACGGCTCGATTTTCCCCCATACGTAAAACAATAACGGCGGGTCATAGGTGTCGCGCAGCGGTGCCGGATAGTCCGCGTCGTCTTGGGTCACAATGGCCAGTCCTCGCTCAGCGGCCTCACGCATTTCTCCCACCGGGTCCGCGTGGTTCTGCCACTCATGCAGGATTTTCGCGCTTTCCTCGCCAATGCCCGACACCCGCAGCAGGCGGTCCATGCTTGCCCCGAGCGCCGCATCGGGCGTGCCAAAGGCTTCTAACAACCGCCGCACCCGGATAGGGCCGATGGTGGGCAGCATGTTGAGAGCGACGAGAGCTTCTTGTGAGGTCATGGAGGCGAGTGCGATTGCTCACCTTACCGGGAAACGGGGTGAGCGCATGAAATCCGGGTGCCTGGGTGGGCTGGGGTGGCACCGGGGGAAGATAGATCGTCATCCAGCCGTGTGGCAAGGCGTCATCCACCACGCCGCCCTAGCAAGGCGCAAGGCATCAGCCGTCTGGTGCTAACAGCGCCTCATCCCAATCCTTCCACACCGGGTCAAGGTGTTGTGATCGCAGCATGGCCGCCACCTCGGCTGAACTCCTCGTGTCGCTGATTTGAAATTGTTCGGTCGCCTGCTGGCCGCCGCATTTTTCGGCGAGTTCGACGCGACGCCCCTTGATGGTGAGGTGCAGGTCACCGGCACCGACACCGGTGTAGCCGCCCGGATCGGTGCGTGCCCCCGCAGACATCTGGGTCACCCCAAGCGTGGCAATCGCATCACGCAGGCCAGCCGCCTCGCGTGTGGAAACCACAATGCCCACGTGCGGAAAGAGGATGCGAAACACTGTGATCAAACGCACAAACGATTTATCAGGTAGAAGCCGTGCGGGGTCCGGCTGATAGGTGTAATTGCCGGCGTATGGCCGCATGCGCGGAAATGACACGGTGAGCTGGGCCTTCCAGCAGTGTTTGGAGAGATATTCTAAGTGCGCGCAAAGGGCGAGCGCCTCGCGTTTCCAATCGGCTAACCCGAACAACGCTCCTATCCCGATGCGCCGAAACCCGCCTGCATACGCCCGCTCCGGACAATTCAGACGCCAGTCAAAATGCTTCTTAGGCCCGGCGGTGTGCAACGTTTGATAAACCGCGCGGTCATAGCTTTCCTGATAAACCACCAGCCCTTCCGCACCGTGGGCCACGATCTGCGCGTATTGCGCGTCCTCCATGGGCCCCACCTCAATGGCGAGCGACGGAATAAACGTCTTGAGCGCATCAAGACAATCTTGCAAGTAACCCGATGCGACAAATTGCGGGTGCTCACCCGCGACTAACAGTATGCTGCGAAATCCCAGCCCGTGAAGGTGGCGCGCCTCGCTCACCACCTGCCCGACATCCAGCGTGGTGCGCAAAATCCCCGCATCGCGTGAAAACCCGCAATAAGAACAATTGTTCACGCACTCGTTAGAAACGTAGAGCGGCGCAAACAATCGCATCGTGCGCCCGAAATGGCGGCGCGTTTCTTGTTGGCTGCGACGGGCGAGAGTTTCTAACGGTGGGCCGGTGGCTTCGTCCAGCATGCCAGCGGCGCGCCGCATCAGGGGAGTGGGGCGCTCAAGAAGCTCGGGAAACACATCGGCAAAGGCCATGGCGCGCGCAACATGCCGTGTCACTGCCCGAAGGTCAAAGGCACTTTACTTCAATCGTCTGCCACCGCCTGCGCTCTCTGGATTGACCCCGGCCACCGGCAAGCCTCAGTATGCCCTCATGCAATTTCCTGATCCCTTCATTTGGGGCGTCGCCGCTCACGGTGACATCGCCTGACCCGCATCCTCGGCGGCCGAGAACCCACCCGGTGGCCCTTGCTCTCCCTGAGGTGGCGATCAAGCGTTACGCAAGTAGCGCCCGGAGTCGGCGGCAGACTTCCTCGACGTTGGCGCGGGAATTGAAGGCCGAGATGCGGAAGTAGCCTTCGCCGGCAGCGCCGAAGCCCGAGCCGGGCGTGATGACGACCTGCGCCTGCTCTAACATCTTGTCGAACATGTCCCACGAACTGAGTCCCGCAGGGCAAGCGCCCCAGACATAGGGGGCGTTTTCCCCGCCGAAAACGGCGAGCCCCGCGGCCGTGACGGCTTCGCGCAGGAGTTTGGCATTGCCCATGTAGTGGTCGATGAGCGCCGCAACCTGTTGCTTGCCGGACTCCGAAAACAAGGCGGCAGCACCCTTTTGAACCGGATAACTCGCCCCATT
>JBDLWH010000092.1:0-3502 GCA_039804325.1 Verrucomicrobiota bacterium | reverse complement strand
ACATTGGTAAAATTAAGCACTCGTCGGTCACAGCCCGCCTCTACAACACCGCCTGTGGGAGACCCGCGCAAATGGCCCGCCTTGGTGCGGCGGTGTATCACCGTCGATAGCGAATGAAGATGCGCCTGCGCACACCCCCCATGGCCTCGACGCTCATAGAGCGCCGCTACAGGCCGACGGTCACAGAGCGCCTCTACAACACCGCCTGTGGGAGACCCGCGCAAATGGCCCGCCTTGGTGCGGCGGTGTATCACCGTCGATAGCGAATGAAGAAGCGCCTGCTCAACACAGCCCATGGCACCGACGGTCACAGCCCGCCGCTACAATCGGAGTTGCCGACGGTCACAGAGCGGCGCGGCATCTATCAGCTCGTCTGACCCATCCCCGTCAGACCGCAAATGCGGCAAATCTTTTCTGACCGTTTCGGGATGTCTGAAATTGCACAACCAGCTGGTTTGCGCCAATTTCCAGCTGCTATGCTAGAAGATGACTTCACCTATGTCCTGCGCAAGGCACTCATCAGGCGCTCGCTCGCACCCGCTCAGGCCGCCCAACGCGCAGGACTTCCCGTCAACGACGTGCTCGCATTTTTGCGCGGCACGTTTTCCCATGCCGTCGCGCGCCAGCTTGCTCCCGTGCTCGGCCTGGATGCGGCGGCCTTCGCCCAGCACGCCACGTATCAACCCGCGCCGCAAAGCCACCCGGGAATCGCGCGCCTCGATTTACCCTTCGGCGACGATCGCGTCAATGCGTGGCTCGTGAGCGCGGGCGATGCCAGCGTGTTGTTTGACGCTGGGTTCCAGCCATCCGATCTGCTCGGTGCCCTCGAGGTGCCCGGCACTCGGTTTCCCGCACGCGCCTTCATTACCCACGGCCACCACGACCACACCGGCGCGCTCCAGCACCTCCTCGCCACCGGCATCCCCGTGCATGGGGCGGCCATCCCGGGCACTCTCGCCATGCAACCCGGCGACGTTGTCTGCTGTACACCGCTGGCGGTGCGTGCCTGCGATCTATCAGGACACGCCACTCCGGCCCTTGGCTTCCATATTGACGGGCTGGCCCAACCGGTTCTCGTCACCGGCGACGCTTTGTTTGCCGGGTCCATCGGTGGCTGCGGTTCTCCAGCGATCTATCAGCACGCGTTAATCCGTTTGCACGAGGTGCTCGATACGCTGCCCGACGCCACGGTGCTGCTGCCAGGCCACGGCCCGGCCACCACCCTGGGTGAGGAACGTGCCGCCAATCCATTTCTGTGAGACTCAGCGTTCGAGATACTTGCGCGATCCTCGGACGTATTTCTCGGCCCAGTGTTTGATTTTCCCCTGTTCTTCTAACGACAGGGTTTTGACCACTTTGGCGGGCGAGCCTAACACGAGCGAGCCCGGCGGAATGATCGTGCCGCCGGTGACCAGCGCCCCTGCGCCGATGATCGAGCGCTCGCCGATGACTGCCCCATCAAGCACGATGGCCCCCATGCCCACGAGCACCTCGTCCTTGACCGTGCAGGCGTGCAGGATCGCCGAGTGGCCGACCGTCACATACTCGCCGACATAACAACCGTAGTGATCGGCTAAGTGGATCACCGCGTTGTCCTGAATGTTAGAATGCGCGCCGATGACAATCTCGTTGATGTCACCGCGCAGCGTCGCGTGATGCCAAATGCTCGTTTCCTCATGCAGGGTGACGCGCCCGATCACGTCGGCACTGGCGGCGATGAAAGCGGAGGGATGGATGGTCGGGGTGAATTCAGCGTATGTCTCAATGGCCATGGGCGAAACTAAAGCACGTCCGTCGCTCACGGCAAGCCAAGGTGTTTGGTGGCATGCCATGACACGAGGTGGGCGCGCTCAGGGGGGAAAGCGAGACGCGCTGGAGACCTTTCCATTTCCAGCAACTCAGAGAGTGAACCATGGCGACGGTTCATCCTGAGAGGCGCAGTGCAGGGCGACGTGGCCGTGGTCGAGATCGGCGAGGCAGGCGCGCAGACGATTCAGGATCAGATCCGGGGTGTTGCAGTCCGCGCTGAGGTGGCCTAACACAACCTGTGAAAGCTCCGGATGAGCGATATCGCCGAGTAGCTCGGCAACCTGGTCATTAGACAAATGGCCGTGGCGAGAACAGATGCGTTGTTTGATAGGCCATGGACGCTTGGCGTCAGCATCCAACAGATCTTCGTCATAGTTCGCCTCGACAAACAAGCCATGAAGATGGCTCAGACTCTCGGTCATGCTACGCGTCACATGGCCGACATCCGAGACAAACCCAAAGCGCAGCCCGCCGTGGCCGATGACAAATCCCACCGGATCAACTGCATCATGTTGGACGGTGAAGCTTTGGACCGTCACATCGCCCAAGGGGAACCTTTGCGCGGTTTCAAAGGTCTTCCAGGTGCCGCTTTCGATGCCCGTTTGCCGCACGACTTTGGCTGTGGCGGCCGTGGCAAAAACGGTGAGGGCGTGTTGTTTGAGAAAAATCTTGAGACCTCGGACGTGATCGCCGTGCTCATGGGTCAGGAGAATGCCATCAAGGGAAGCTGGCTCAACCCCTAGCAGACCAAGCCGCAGGTTGAGTTGTTTGGCACTCAGGCCGGCGTCAATTAACAAGCGCACATCGCCGCACTCGATCACGGCCGAGTTTCCCTTACTACCACTGCCAAGCACTGCAAATCGGATCACGGCGGGAAGGTGTGGGTTGAGCCGCCTGGGCGCAAGCGTTTAGGGACAGCAACACACGCGCCTTCATACCAGGGCCCGCCAGACCGCCGCCACCACCGCACACAGCGCGCAGCCAATGGCCAAGGGCAACAGCGCGGAAACCAGGGTCCACTTCACACTCTTGGTTTCCTGATAGATCGTGTAGAGTGTCGTCGAGCAAGGATTGTGGCACAAACTGAAGAGCATCAGGCACACGGCGGTGAGAGTGGTCCATCCACCGCCGGTTAAAATGGCGCGCACGCCCGCTTGGTCGGTCTCAAACATGACTCCCGCACCGTGACCGCCAGTCGCCCCGGTGACCAGCACGCTGAGCATGAGGATGGTGGGCACCACGATCTCATTGGCCGGAATGGCCACGATATACGCCAAGAGAATCACTCCGGTAAGCCCCATGGACCAGGCGATGGGATCGGTGGCATGGACAAACCACGCGGCGAGACATTGGTCGCCTAGAAAAACGTGAGCGGACAACCAGATGGCGGCCCCCGCAGGCATGGCAAACACCACCGCGCGCCACAGCACAATGAGCGTGCGATCAATGAGCGACGTGTAGAGCGTTTTCCAAAAATGCGGCGGTCGATAAGGTGGTAACTCAAGGCTGAACGACGTGGCCTCACCACGCAGCACCGTGCGCGCCAGCAACCATGACGTGAGCATCGCAAACCCAAATCCTAACAGCGCGACAACCAGCACCGAGAGCGCCGCGATCGAGCCGCTCCAGCCCGGCGGAGCCAACGCGCCTAGGAACACGCTGGCCATGAGGATCTGTGTCGGCCACCGACCAT
>JBDLWH010000091.1:0-4760 GCA_039804325.1 Verrucomicrobiota bacterium | reverse complement strand
GAGACAAGTTTATAATACGCCTCTGGGTCGTTATCCCAACCGATTTTATCGATTCCTGGGACGTCCTGGTATTTGTAGGACATCATGAGGTCACCCGATACGCCGACAGGGTTTTTGAGGTTTTCTTGGTCTTGATGGCCAAGGAGCGGCACGTTGCCATGACGGGAGCACCAGTCTTGAATGGTTTTGACGTAGCCCGAGGCATAAAGGTGCGCTCGGAACCCGAAAAGATAATTTCGAGCAGCTTGGGTATCCGGGCCGATATCATACCAGAGTGCCGGGTAATAAGCGGTCGGGGAGAATCCGTGGGTGGCTTGAAATTCTTTGTTGAAGCGGTTTGTCCAGGTGCGGCCATGTGCCCGATAGAGTGTGGGCTCGTCGTAAAATGCGCCGCCGATGGTGGTGCCGAAATCCTTGCCGAAGCGATCGTAATACGGCTGATAGACCATGCTGACAAATTTCGCGCATGATTCGGCGTCGAGGTAATCGACATTGGCGTCACCATCGAGCACGCAGACAAAGGTCATGATTTTCCATGATCCGTTAGGCACGTTCCACGATATCGAGTTGTGGCTCACCATTTCGGTGAGGTCGATGCGTTGTTTCGATTGGGTATTCATGGCCACCACGCTCATGAGTTTCCCCGCAGGTAGTGGTTGGGAGTAGGCGGCAGGGCCGGTGACATCGACCTCGGATTTATCGAGGCGGTGGAGGGTAGCGGCGGGGTGTTTGATTTGGAAGCGTGGGATAGAGTCGCCCATGAAAGCGCCGCCGCTTCCGCTAGGGAATCCGTATTCGTCGTAGAGGGTGATGCTCATGCCGAGTTCCCTAGCCTTGTTGACCGCCACAGCGTAGAGGTCGAAGTAATCGTCGCTAAGATACTTAGGAGTGAACTTGGCACCGAAAGGCAGTGGTGCGAGACCTCCGTATCCGCTGCGATCGCGGCAGGCTAACAATTGTTCTTCGACGCCTGCCGCAGTCACGGCAGTGTTGTTCCAAAACCACAGCGGTCGGGAACGATACCTGAGAGGTGGCGAGGCAAAATCACTTTTAACATCCGCGCGGCTCGGCGCGCAAAAGATAGCGACAGCGAGGAGCACCGCCAAGGCGAGGATGGGGTTGTGTCGAGCGACTGGAAGCATGGAAGTGTTAGAAGCGAAAACCCGGGCGCATCATATTAGAGCGAAACTTCGGTACCGAGTCCGAGTTTTTGGGCATTGGCCAAGACGCGGCTAGCAGCGGCGAGATCCTGGATGGCGATGCCCACGGATTTGAAGAATGTGACGGTACCAGGGGTGGTGGGTTTGGTTTGGGTGCCAGCGGCGATTTCACCGAGTTCGGCGCGGATGTGATCAGGGCGGATCAAGCCGGCCGTGAGGGGCAGTATCAGGTCGCCAGCCTCATCCCATGCGGCGGCGATTTGATCGACGACGACGTAGGATCGCATGACGGTTTCTGGAGGGATTTCGCGCATGTGGGGTTTATAGGAGCCGATGGCATTGATATGAGCACCGGCAGCGAGTTCGTGATCGGCAAAAACGGGGGTGGCAGAGGTCGTGGCCGTGCAAACCACATCGGCACCGGCGAGAGCCTCGGCAGAAGTGGCCGCAACCGTCACGGTGATACGCAATTGAGCGCTTGCCTCGTGGGCAAAGGCGGCGGCGCGGGCGCGATCTTGGTCAAAGACGCGGGCGAGGCGGATGGGTCTAACGGCGCACACGGCATCAAGCTGGGTGCGCGCCTGGATGCCGGCCCCAAAGATGGCGACGACGTGAGCGTCCTTGCGGGCCAAGAGATCCGTGGCGGCGCCGGAGGCTGCACCCGAGCGAATAGCGGTGAGCGCGGTGCCCTCGATGAGGGCCACGGGAGAGCCCGTGATGGTATCGAAAACCATGACCATGGCCTGGATAAACGGCAGATTGAGGGCTGGATTATTTTCAAAGAGGGTGATGACTTTGACGCCAAAGCGGGCTGTATCAGGGCTGTAGGCCGGCATGACGAGCACATCGCCCGCATGTTCGGGCATGGAAATGTGGGTGCGCATTGGCACGATGGCCCGATTTTCGGAGAGTTCGATGAAGGCGTCCTTCATCACCTCGATGGCTTCTTTGATGGGGAGAGCGCGGCGCACGTCCGCGGCGGATAAAAATCGGAGAGTGCGTGAATCAGTCATGGTTGTGGTTCATGGTTCAGCGGAGTGGGCGGCGGCCCACTCTCAGAGTGAGGCTCATTAGGCGTTGCCATGGGGCTTGTCAACGTTGGCAACACGTCGCTCCAACACGCACGCGCAGGAATTTTCCCGCCAGGCGGCAGAAACGACGACCCAAATCCTGAACGTGGATCTGACCGTCAGGGGAGCAACCCGCGCAGGACGGGCGGCAGCGAGGCGTCCCATGCGTGGGCATGGGCGCAGCGGATGATGGCATCTTCGTCGGCGCGCGCTGAAAAATACCGAGCATCTCGCACCTTGCGAACACAGCGCGTGATGGCGGCGAGTTCCGGCGGCAACGCCAAGAGCCCCTGCACCGCGCATAAAGCGACGCAACATAACAGAATAGCAAACGCGCCGAACACCGGGACCTTGCCCACCAAGACGGCGAAAATGACCACGATGCCGGTGAGCGGGGGGACGGCGGCACCGAAGCGGCGGCTTTTTTCCCGAGCGTTCGCAGCTTTGGGTTGTTGAGCGTGCCACTCGGCCAGGGCGTTGATCCGAAGTTGACGACCGAACTCGCGGGCGGATTGCTCGGCGCGATGGACGTGTGAGTCATCGCCCGGTGCCGGTAACCAGCCGTCGAGATTACAGCGGCACGAGCGTGGGCCATCCACCGCCAACACTCGCACGGCAAACCACCAGCGGGCCGCAAGCGCTACGACCAACGGAATAAGCGAAAAGGTGAAAAGAAGTCGAAACATCAGCAGGGAAGATGTTCATCTGGCAGACAGTTGCCTTGCTTGTTAACTCGTCACTTTTTTCACGAAGCACGCCTTAAGCCCGATGGCCATGCCATCCATCTTGCACGAGATCTCGTGGTCACCGTCCACCAAGCGGATCGGCTTCGACTTGGTGCCCACTTTGAGCACGTCCGATGACCCTTTGAGTTTCAAATCCTTAATCATGGCCACAATGTCGCCCTCGACCAGCACGTTGCCATAGGCATCCTTCACCACACGGTCCAGTGCCGGTGCCTCGGCCTGCATTTCTATCGGCCACTCATGACCGCAGGTGACACATTCCTGATAGTGGGCGTGTTGCAACACCTCGGTCATTTCACACATTGGGCAGGTCACTTCGCTCATCGGGCCGACAAGAAACCCCACCCCCCACCGAACTTCAAGCCCAGACGCTCCCCCACTCACACAATCTTCAAACGCGCCAAATCCTGCGTGTCGATGAGGCCCACGGGTTTTCCCTCGTCGTTTAATACGATGATGTCATCGACGCGGTTCTTCCCCAGCGTGCGCAACACTTCCACTGCCAGGGCGTCGGCGCGCACCGTGATGGGATGGCGCGTCATGAGCGAGGCGACCGGCTTGCCGCCTAACAACGGATCAGCCCGGAAGCCGCGCGCAAAATCACCGTGGGTAAATATCCCCGCCAAGCCACCCGTGGCCTCCAAAATCAGGCAGGCACCAGCACGGGCACGATTCATGGCGTCAAGCGCGGCGAGCACATCGGCCCCCTCAGACACCGTCGGCAGGTCCACATCCGAGCGCATGATATCCGAGACCCGGGTGAGCAGGGCCCGCCCTAACGAGCCCCCCGGATGAAACCGCGCGAAATCCTCACCGGTGAAACCACGCGATTCTAGCAAGACCATTGCCAGCGCGTCACCCATCACGAGCATGGCCGTGGACGATGAGGTCGGCGCGAGGTTGAGCGGACAGGCCTCGCGCTCCACCGAGGTGTCCAGAGTCACTTCGCTCAAGCGCGAGAGGGTCGAACCGGGATTGCCCGTCAAGGCGATGACTTTGACGTCAAAGCGCTTGATGTAGGGCATTAGGTCTAACAACTCGCGAGTTTCTCCCGAGTAGGAAAGCACCAGCACTGCGTCACCGTCGGAGAGGAGGCCCAGATCGCCGTGCAAGGCGTTCTGAGAGTCGAGCACCACAGCCGTCCCACCCGTGGAATTGAGCGTAGCGGCGATTTTGTGGCCGATATTGCCGGATTTACCGACGCCCACGACCACGATTTTCCCGCGATGATCGAGGGTGTGTTGGAGAATGCCCACCGCCTCGGCCACGCTCGCATCGAGTCGCCCCGCCATGCGGCGCAAGCCATCCATCTCCGTTTCAATCACGCTGCGCGCCTTCGCCAAATAGTCCATGGCCCATGACAAGCCGGGGCCGACTCGCTTGGCAAGCGCGCAGGCACACTCGATCCCATCGGCCCTGGCGGCGCGAGGCGTTTCCACTGGCCACTCGACAAGCGATCTGAGAGGTTCGTTTCCATGAACGCCCTGCTTGCCCCGTGCCTGGCCATCTTGCTGCTAGCATCCGCCGCTCGCGCCAGCACCATCATGGTTGTCCCCATTTTCGAACCCCTGAGCCTACAAGGCACCGATGGCGATGAGGCCGTCTCGGATACCGGCACCACTTTGCAGGCGTGCGTGATGTCGCGCCCCATGGCCATGACCGGGGCTTTCCCTGAAGCTCTCGTCGAGGCGATTCGGAGCCCACATTTGATTCCCACCAACCACCCGAACTACAAGGTTCAGGAAACCAATTTGTTGGTTCTGTGCCACGTAGGCATCCGCGGG
>JBDLWH010000090.1:0-4674 GCA_039804325.1 Verrucomicrobiota bacterium | reverse complement strand
CTTCCAAAAGGCCCATGAATTGTTAGCTATGGGAAAACTCGCCCAAGCCCGCGAAAAACTCACCACCATCGTCAGCGTCTTTCCGGCCTCGTCGTGCGCCCCGGTCGCCCGGCGCATCGTCGGCGAAATGAACCTCGACGACATCCTCTCATCGTCACACATGGACGGAAAAAAAATCCATATCGTCAAACGGGGCGATTCATTCCTGGCCATTGCCGCCCAAAACAACAGCACCATCGATTGCATCATGCACCTCAACTCGATGATGGAACTCCACAATATCCAGCCGGGTGACGAACTCGTCGTCATGCCGTTAAACTTTCGCATCCTCATCGAACCGCAACGCAAAGCCCTCTCGCTGTGGGACGACGAACGCTTCATCCGCGAATACCCCATCCTCCATCTCAGCGCCGCCCTCGCCCACTCACCCCACAAAACCACCTTGGCCTCAAAATCCGCCGAGTTCGACGGCCATCGCATCCAACCGCAATCCAAAGATTACCGGGCCGCCGACAAGGTCGTCCAATTCGCCAAATCCTCCGTGCAAATTCGCGGATGGTCAGGCACGGGCACCAAACCGTCTGCAGGCATCCTCGTGAGCCCCGAAGATATCGAGGAAATCACCCTGATCACCCGCGTCGGCAATGCCGTGGAATTCCGCTAGCCACCCCCGCGCCGCCCCCATCTCCGGCCTTGCATCCCACCCCTGAAATCCCGATACTTTCCCCCGATGCAAGCCCTCGAATTTGAATCCCCCATCCTCGAACTCGAACGGGAACTCGAAAAACTCCTCCTCAGGCAGAGATCCCAAAATATCGACCTTTCCGAGGAAATCTCGCTCATGGAGGAAAAGCTCGCCTCTACCCGCACGCTCATCCGCGGCAGGCTCACTCCATGGCAGCGCGTCCAAATCGCCCGCCACACCAACCGCCCATTCATGCTCGATTACGCCTCACTGGCGTTCTCAGATTTCTGCGAAATGCATGGCGACCGCCACCTCGGCGACGATCCGTCCATGCCCGGTGGATTCGCTCGACTCGGCGACCAGCGCGTCATGCTCATCGGCCACCAAAAAGGCCGCGACACCAAAGAAAATCTCAAACGCAATTTCGGCTGCGCCCACCCCGAAGGCTACCGCAAGGCCATCCGCCTCATGAAACTCGCGGAAAAATTCGCCCTGCCCGTCATCACCCTCATCGATACCCCCGGGGCCTTCCCCGGCATCGGTGCCGAAGAACGCAACATCGCCGAGGCCATCGCCTACAACCTGCGCGAAATGATGCTCCTCAAAGTGCCTGTCATCGCCGTTATCCTCGGCGAAGGCGGCTCGGGCGGCGCTCTGGGCATCGGCGTCGCCGATCGCGTCATCATGTTAGAAAACGCCTACTACTCGGTCATCTCCCCGGAAGGCTGTGCCGCCATCCTCTGGAAACACCGCAAACACGCGCCTGAGGCCGCCGAGGCCATGAAAATCGTCGCCCCCGACCTCAAACAATTAGGCCTCATCGACGACATCATTACCGAACCCCCCGGCGGCGCTCATCATGACCACCAGGCCACCGCCGACTCATTCCGCTCGGTGATCCTCCACCACCTCGCCATCTTATCCGCCCTTTCCACCGACACCCTTCTCGCACAACGCTACGAAAAATTTCGTCATTTCGGCCAGTGGGAGGGCCAGGAATCCTAGCTCGCAGACTCGCGCAAAAGGTCTCACAGAAAAAGAGTTGCCCACCCCAACCACTCCCACCACACTCTCACTCATTGCACGCTTATCCGGTGCTTTCTCCTATCTCTCACCACAAACACCAACCATCAGCATGTCTAATAAACCACTCAACGTCGGCCTGGTCGGCGGAGGCAAAGGAGCCTTCATCGTTCACCCCCACCAAAAAGCCATCCACATGGACGGCACTCGCCGCATTGTCGCCGGGGCGCTCTTCCCCGATCCTCAAATCGCTCTCGAAGAAGCCGCTAACTGGCCATACCCCATCAAGGGCTACGCATCGTATGACGATATGATCGCCGCCAACGCCACCTTGCCCGACGACGAAAAACTCGACTACATCCTCATCGTCACGCCTAACTTCGTCCACTTCGACCCTGCCATGAAGGCGATGAAGGCCGGCATCGCCGTGTTCTGCGAAAAACCCCTCTGCCTCAACCTCGAGGAAGCCGCCGAACTCGTCAAAACTTCTCGCGAACTCAATGTACCCTTCGCCCTGGCCCACACCTACCTCGGCCACTGGACCACCCGCCTGAGCCGCTACATCGTCCAAAGCGGATTGTTAGGCGACGTCCGCTGGGTCGATAGTTATTACCTCCAAGGATGGCTCGCCTCCAAACTCGAAGCGACCGGCCAACAACAAGCCGCCTGGCGCGTCGATCCCAAGCGCGCCGGTGGCTCCGGTTGCGGTGGCGACATCGGCACTCACGCCCTCATGCAACTGCGCTACGTCACGGGCCTCGATGTGACGGAAGTCTCCGCCCACATGGAAACCTTCGTCGAAGGCCGCCAACTCGACGACCATTTCACCATCTACTGCAAACTGAGCAACGGCGGCAAAGCCCTCGTGCGCGCCTCCCAAATCGGCATCGGCCACAAAAATGATCTCGGCATCGCCATTTCCGGCACCAAAGGCACCCTGCGCTGGCGCCAAGAAGACCCGGAATGCCTCACCATCCATTTGCCCGACCAGCCCGACCGCGTGTACTGGCGCGGGGCCGTCTCCCCGGGCGATGGATTCCTGCCCCAAGATGTCCCGGCCGACCTCATGGCCGAGCCGAATATCCCTGCCGGCCACCCCGAAGCGTTTCATGACGCCTTCGCTCGCCTCCATCGCTGCTTCGAGACTGACGTGCGCAGTTGGAAAGCCGGTAAAGAATTTGCCTGCGATGGCAGCAAATACGCCACGGTCGAAGACGGCTGGGCCGGTCTGGCCTTCATCGAAACCTGCCTCAAAAGCAGCACGAAACAGGGCGCTTGGGTCAACATGCCTCAACCGATCTAACACCTCAGTGCGGCGGTCTCATCAGAGCCGTTAAAAATCCGCGCCTCTCACGTCATCGCCCATGGGATCTCAACCACCCCATGGGCGTTGTCGCGCTCACCCCCAGCCATTTCTTTTTGAAATCTGATATCTGCAATGGAAAATTGGAACTTTTCCACCCCGCTACTCCGCAAATCCTGCCTTTCGCATCACCGATTCTGCCCACCCGGACTCTCCGCTTGAAAACCCCGCCCCACGCGTCTATCCCTCGCGCGGCCAGCGTGGCCACCTCTTCCTCATCGTTATGAACGCCCTCACCCGTTGCCTTGATACTTTCTGGTCCTCCTCCATCGGTAAAAAACTTGTCGTCGCCCTAACCGGCATCGTCCTCGTTCTCTTCCTCGCCGGTCACCTCATCGGCAACTTGGTCGTATTCATGGGCCCAGAGCCATTCAACGCCTACGCCTACTTCCTCCACCACATGCTCCACGGTGCCGGTATTTGGCTCTTCCGCGGCACCATGGTCGTGATGCTCACCGCCCACATCTTGGCAACCATCGCCCTGACCACTCAAAACCGCGCCGCCCGCAAAGCCTACGAGTGCCAAACCACGATCCAGGCCTCGATCTCATCGCGCACCATGATCATCACCGGCCTCACGATCTTGGCCTTCGCCATCTATCACCTACTCCATTTCACCACCCGCGTCGGCCCCGCCGCCGGCTTCAACAACCTCCATCACTACAGCTTCCTGCTTGAGGGCAAAGAAGTCCACAATGCTTGGAAAATGGTCATCGATGGATTCTCTGTCTGGTATGTGACCCTGTTCTATCTGATTGCCATCACCCTGCTCTGCTCGCACCTAACTCATGGCGTCGGCTCTATCTTCCAAACTCTTGGCTTCAGGTCCAAGAAGGCGGCCTCTCTCATCCAACACATTTCTATCGGCTACAGCCTCTTCATCTGGCTCGGATTTATCTCGATTCCACTCGCGATCAACCTGTTTCCCGGCTATTTCGCCGCTCTCGCTCAAGCCGTCGGCCACTGAGGATGTACCCTCTTACTCACAATCTCTAATCCTATTCCACCATGTCCATCGTCCTCGACAGCAAAATCCCGTCCGGCCCCCTTGAGCAAAAATGGTCCAAACATAAAATGGATTCCAAGCTCATCAACCCGGCCAATAAACGGAAATTCTCCGTCATCGTCGTCGGGTCCGGCCTCGCTGGCGGTGCCGCCGCCGCCTCTCTCGCCGAAATGGGCTATCAAGTGAAATGTTTCTGCTATCAGGACAGCCCGCGCCGCGCCCACTCAATCGCTGCCCAAGGCGGCATCAACGCCGCTAAAAACTACCAGAACGACGGCGACTCAGTGCGCCGCCTATTTTACGACACGATCAAAGGCGGCGACTTCCGCGCCCGCGAAGCCAACGTCTATCGCTTAGCAGAAGTTTCTAACGCCATCATCGACCAGTGCGTTGCCCAAGGTGTCCCCTTCGCCCGCGAATACGGCGGCCTACTCGATAACCGCTCGTTCGGCGGCTCTCAGGTGTCGCGCACGTTTTACGCCCGCGGCCAAACCGGCCAACAACTCCTCATCGGCTGCTATCAAGCACTCGAAAAAGAAATCGGCAAGGGTGGCGTCAAAATGTACTCCCGCACCGAGATGCTCGACCTGGTGCTCG
>JBDLWH010000089.1:0-4142 GCA_039804325.1 Verrucomicrobiota bacterium | reverse complement strand
AGAAATCGCTTTTGTGCGCGTGATGCAGCGTGATCTGGCACTGGTGGCAAATCCGTTTGGCACGGTGGCTCAGGAGCTCGGTCTGTCGTTTGAGGATGCGGCTGCGATGCACCAGCGATTTCTGGTTACCGGGCGGATGAGGCGGTTTGCCGCGGTGTTGCACCACCGGAGGGCGGGCTTTGGTGCCAATGCCATGGGCGTTTGGGCTGGCCCGGCGCATGATACGGTGGAATTGCAGCGCCTGGGTGAAACGATGGCGGGATTTCGCGCGGTGAGTCATTGTTATGAGCGCCCGAGTTATCCTGAGTGGCCTTACAACCTCTTCACCATGGTCCACGGTAAAAACGAGGATGAATGCGAGCAGACTCTATCTGCTATTGCTGAGGCCACAGGCATCACCGATCGTCAAGCGCTCTATTCTACCAAAGAATTCAAAAAAGTGCGCGTCCGCTATTTCACCGATGAGGAAGCGCGCTGGGAAGCGGGCCACGCGGGCCACGGCGAGCGGCTGGTGGACGCGTGAAACCCGGATTTGATCAATAGGAAGCGAAACCTAACGGATTCCTATTTCCATCGTTTTCTCCGAGATCGATACCAATGGTTTCAGATCACGGGGCGAGGCGTTCGATTTGCCATCCGTCATTTTGTTTCTGGTAGAGAAAACGATCGTGGATTCTCGCCGGTCCACCCTGCCAGAATTCGACGCTTACGGGCACGACGCGGTAGCCGCCCCACGACGAGGGCAGGGGGATTTCCCCATGCTGGAATTTGACGCGCATTTCGGCGAGTTTTTGCATGAGGAATTTGCGAGAGGTGATGACCTCGCTTTGGTTAGACACCCATGCGCCGATTTGGGATTCGCGCGGGCGCGATACAAAGTAGCGCAATGACTCTGCGGTGCTGATTTTCTCAGCGCGCCCCTGGATGATCACCTGTCGCTCGAGGGTAATCCATGGAAATAATAGGCTAACTAACGGGTTGTGTGCTATCTGCGTAGCCTTGCGGCTGCTATAGTTAGTGAAAAACACGAATCCCATCGCGTCAAAGTATTTGAGCAAGACGGTGCGTTGCCAGGGCATGGCGGATGCGTCCACGGTAGCGAGGGTCATGGCGTTGGGTTCGGGCACGGCGAGTTCGGTGGCTTGCACGAACCACTCGGAGAATTGGGCGACCGGGTCAGGGTTCAATGCCTCGCGGTGCAGGCCGCGGTTAGAGTATTCTTTGCGAAAGTCGGCAAGATCCATGGGCAAGGCGTAGCCCTGGGAGGGCGATCATGCAAGACCTCATCGCCCGAAACAATGGGCGGTGTTGTCCCGTGTGAGAGCCGCGAGGTCCGCAGGAGGTATGGCGAGCACGGCCGCCAGCGCACGGCCGATGGCGGGCAAATTAGCCGGATGGTTGAGGTGGCCCGGGTGCGCATGGGTTAGGAAGGCATCGGGCGGTCGCATGTTAGGCGCGTCGGTTTCCAACAGAATGCGGTCGCGCGGAAGTTGGCGGTATGTTTCTAACGTCGATGCGTTCCTGGCGTCGAGGAAACGACCGGAGAAGGAAAAATAGGCGCCTAAGGGAATAAGGCGGCGAGCTAATTCAATGGAGCCACTGAAGGCGTGGATCAGGAAACCCGGCGGGGGCGGAGTTTCTGAGAAGGTTTCAAACAAGGGTTGCCACGCGTGCAAGCAATGGATGGTGAGTGGGCGGCCCATGTCGCGCGCGAGTCGAAGGTGATCCCGGAAAACCTGGCGCTGGATGTCCATGGGCGCCGAGGTGGCTCGCTGGTCGAGCCCGCACTCACCGATGGAAGAGCGCGGGTGGTTTTCTAGCAACTCCTTCAATCGTTCCAGCCAGCCAGTGGCGGCGGTGTGGGCGTGCCACGGGTGGATGCCAAATGCGGGGGAAACGCCATGAGGGTCGGCGAGGGCGAGGGATTCAACGGCCGACCAATCGTTTTCGCACGTCGCGTTCACGACGCAGCGCCCGACACCCGCCGCGTGCATCGCGGTGATGAGGGGAGCCGCCTCCCCGAGGCGCGGGTCTTGGAGGTGATTGTGGGCGTCCGTCCATGATAATTTATCTGTCACTCTATTTTCTCTATTTGGGTGGGGTGGCCGTCAGAGAGAAGGTCGTCACTCAGGGAGTGCGCGCGATGAAGAGAAATGGCGACGGGCGCAGGGTTCCGAGCATGGCATATTTGGCGATCCTCCAGCCGTGATCGCTGCGAGATTCGAGCCAGGATTCCACGGCGGCGGATTCGTGAGCCCCGGCGTCGTGTCCCGGATAACAGACTACTGAGAGAACGCCGCCGGATTGTAGCAGGTTACCCGCCGCGGCCATGGCGGCCAGGGTGGTGGTGGTCAGAGTGGTGAGGGCGTGGGTGACTCCGGGCAGGTAGCCGAGGTTGAACATCACGGCTTTGATCGTACCAGCGGACGCGTGCTGCGCCATCTGCTCGTGGTTTTCCTGATGGAACGTGACTCGTGCGGTAAATCCGGCGGCCGAGATTTTGGCGCGTGCGGCATGGAGGGCGGCATCTTGGAGATCGAAGGCGAGCACGTGGCCGGTGGCACCCACGCATTGGGCCAAAAATTCGGTATCGTGGCCATTGCCGGCTGTGGCGTCGATGACGGTATCGCCCGGGCGGATAGATTCTCGCAGAATGAGGTGAGCCAAGTGAGTCGGGCGGGGGGGAACCATGGCGCGTGTGGCGATGGGTTATTCTGGAGTGGGAGCGGGCCTCAAGAGCGCATTGGGGTCGGTCCAGGTGGTGTCATGATCTTTGGCGTAGTTGAAGAGGTGCTTGTGGGAATAGGGATGAAACTTACTCCTATCTTCTTTAGGCAGGGAATGGGTAATCGCATCGTTGAGCGTGCGCATCACTTTCTGCATGAGGTGCAGGGTAAGTTGCCGACCTTTGCGTGCTCGTTGCACCTGTTTGTGGTTCAACTGCTCGAGGGATGCATCGACCAATTGGTGATTGGTCAGGCCCCATTGGGTCATTAAGTGGTCAAGCGGTTGGGCTCCGTGATCGCGTGTCGTGTCAGGCATGGCTGTGGTCTAGCGCATACCGGGCTCACCACTAAGCACAAAATCGAGATTTGCGCGCTCGGGGGTTGGGGCGCGCAAGGTGGAGGCGAGAGTCAGGGGCTTTTGATGTCGTCGCGGTTGACCTTATCGGTGGGGAGGTCAGGGTTGGTTTTGCCGTCCTTGCCGATGGACCAGAGGTCGAAGTCAGGGTTGATGGTGTTGCTATTGGTTTTGCCCGTCGTGTCGATGGCGCTGCGATAGCGATACTCCTTGCCCCAGGGGTCGAGGATTTTGGTTTTGATCGATGGGGTGCCGGACGTCCATCCTTGTTTGTTGTTCGCGGGATCTAGGTCGGGCAAATAGATCTTTTGATCCGTGTCGCCTGTGGCATTGCCGATAGGGGCGTTCTGCCCGTCGTTGTCACTATCCCAATAGAGCGCCTTGAAGAGGAATTTCGAATTATCCTCGCCCTTGGGGGAATTAATCGTGGGCGGATAGACTCCGAAGTCGGCTTTGTAGGATTCCAGGGCATTGGAGATGAGCCCCATTTGGATTTTGGCTTTTTCTTTGGCTTGGCGTTCGGTGACGAAGCCCATGCCGCCCACGACGAGGCTGGCCAAGATGACGATGATGGAGACGACAGCCATCATCTCGATGAGCGAGAAGGCGGGCTGGCCGTGGCGTGTGCGCGAATGCATGAGATCGGTGGTGGAGGAGTGAAGTGCGAGGCCTCGTGGATGAGGCCTCGCGGCTAAGCGATGGGAGGTGACGGATTATTGGTTGCCCATCGTCGAGATCATCTTGATGAGTGGCAGGAACAAGGCAAAGACCACCGAACCGACGATAAGCGCTAGGAAAACGATCATGATGGGCTCGAGAATCGAGGTGAGCGCGGTCACCGAGTTGTCCACCTCGTCGTCATACACATCGGCCACTTTGAGAAGCATTTCGGGGAGTTGTCCGGTTTCTTCGCCGACGTCAACCATGGAGATGACCATGTTAGGGAACACGCCGGATGCTTGGAGCGGGGTGACGATGGTTTCACCTTCCTTGACGGATTCGTGGACTTTTTCGATGGCGTGGGAGATCACCACGTTACCAGCGGTGTCGCGGGTGATGTT
>JBDLWH010000088.1:0-2627 GCA_039804325.1 Verrucomicrobiota bacterium | reverse complement strand
ACCGAGATGCCCATTTTATCTTTGTGAGAAAATCCGCCGACGTCGCCGAAGCTGCGTTGGGTTTCGAGGTCGAAATAGACGATGTTTTGAGTAGCCACGCGACGGTGATAACGGGTTAGGTGGGGGATGGGCAAGCCTTAGGATGAGAAGGAAAGCAAGGGATGAAGCTTGACCTTGGGGTGAGTGGCGGGCAGTGTGCCGCCGCGTTGCAGCCCCGATGGCTGTGGCATGCACGAACCGAACCAACCACCCGCACTCCCATGGCCGCGAAAATCTATACTACCAAGGACGCTCCGATCACATCGCTCAAGAAGAAAACCCTCGCCGTGATAGGCTTTGGCTCGCAGGGCCACGCACACGCGCTCAACCTCAAGGACAGTGGTCTCAATGTCATCATTGGGTTATATAAGAAGTCGAAGTCGCGCGCGGTCGCCAAGGATTTGGGATTTGAGGTGATGGACACGGCGGAAGCGGTGAAGGCAGCGGACGTGATCTTTGTGGCGACGCCAGACACGGTGATTCCATCAGTCTATACTCAAGACATTGAGCCGCACCTCGTGAAGGGCAAGACGTTGTTATTTTCGCATGGATTCGCCGTGCATTTCAAAACCATCACTCCACCCGAAGATGTGGACGTTATTCTCGTTGCTCCGAAAGGACCTGGCCACACGGTGCGCTCGCAATTTGTTGCGGGCAAAGGCGTGCCGGGCTTGATCGCGATTCATCAGGACGTGAGTGGCAAGGCCAAACAAACCGCGCTGGCGTGGGCCGGTGGCATTGGATGCGCACGAGCTGGGGTGTTTGAAACGAATTTCCGTGAAGAAACCGTGACCGATCTTTTCGGCGAGCAATGTGTGCTTTGTGGTGGTGCCAGTGCGTTGGTCAAAGCAGGATTTGAAACGCTGGTGGAAGCGGGCTATCAACCCGAGATGGCCTACTTTGAGTGTCTTCATGAACTTAAACTCATCGTTGACCTGATGAATGAGCAAGGCATCGCGGGCATGCGGTTCTCGATTTCCGAGACCGCAGAATATGGTGATGTCACGGTGGGTCCGAAGATCATCGACGCCTCGGTTAAGAAGCGCATGCAGAAGCAACTCAAGGAGATTGAGAACGGCAAGTTTGCTAAAGAGTGGACCAACGAGTTCAACAGCGGTAGCAAGAATTTCGATGCTATCCGTAAGGCTGAAGCCGAGCATCAAGTTGAGAAGGTCGGTGCCAAGCTTCGTTCCACCATGAGTTGGATCAAGCAAAGCAAGATCAAGAAGGGTGCCAGCCAAGCGAGTTACACATCGTCCTCGAAGTAATTAGCTTATCTACCAGAATCGCCCGCGCTCCGTGAAGGAGAGCGGGCGATTTTGTGTGTAACGGTTAATCCAACAACTCGCGGCATAGCGGGCAGGATTGTCCATTGCAGCCGCGCGCGGTGCATTGTTCGCGTCCATAGGTGAGAATCTGTAAATGCAGGCGGTTCCATGATTCGCGCGGGAAGCAGTCTTTTAAGTCACGCTCGGTTTGAGTGACATTTTTTCCGTTGCTCAGTTTCCACCGCGTCGCGAGGCGGTGAATATGGGTGTCCACCGGAAATGCGGGAACTCCAAAAGCCTGAGCCATGACCACGGAGGCGGTTTTGTGGCCGACTCCGGGCAGGGCCTCGAGCGCCTCAAAATTGGCGGGCACCTGGCCGTCATGCTTCTCGACGAGGATTGAGGAAAGCTCGGAAATCGCGGTGGCCTTGCGCGGCGAGAGTCCGCACGGGCGGATGATGGCGCGGATAGATTCTACGGGCACTTTCATCATGGTATGCGGGTTATCTGCTAGGGCGAAGAGCGCAGGCGTGATCTGGTTCACTCGCACGTCGGTACACCGGGCGGATAGAAGGACGGCGATAAGCAAGGTGTAGGGGCTCGTGTGATCTAGCGGAATGGGAGCGTTCGGATAGAGTTCACCTAAGCGGCGAAGTAGGTGGTCGGCGCGTTGTTGCTTGAGCATGCGTGAAAGTTTCCAGCAGAATTTTAAAATGGCAAGGCCGTGCTCATGGCGAGTGCCGTTGAGTTTCGTCATGTCAGACGTATCAGTCTTGCCAGTTGGTGGCGCACCCATTAGTGAGGTGGGCGCATGCCGGATGGATCGACCGGGTGGCACGGCTATCCCATGAGAGGCAAACAGCACCACGCCCCAAAGCTCCTCCAATGGCGGCTGGAATGCCTAGGCCATTCGCTGATCGAAGGGCTAGCGGGATTGCTTCCTGGGGCATGGTTGTTTCGGTTAGGTGAGTGGTTAGGTGCGCTGGGTTGGTATGTCATGCCGCTGCGGCGCAAGGTGGTCTTGAAAAATCTGCGCATTGCCTATGCTGGGGAAAAGCCAGTTGAGGAGCTCGAGCGCATGGCCAGGGCCATGTTTTGTCGTACGGCGGGCAATTTGATATCAGCGGCTCACACCGCGCGGCTCGCGCCGGGAAAGCTCGGGCGAGTGATAACCATCGAAAACCTCGACCTTCTTGAAGAGGCGCTCGCGGGCGGGAAGGGTGTCGTGCTGCTGCTCTCCCACATGGGGAACTGGGAGGTGCTGAGTCGCCTCGTCCACTTGTTTCCGCGCGGCTCGCGGGCCGCCGCGTTTTACCGCCC
>JBDLWH010000087.1:0-4646 GCA_039804325.1 Verrucomicrobiota bacterium | reverse complement strand
TGCGAGGTTTCCCCAGCAATCACTGCCTGATAGGCGTCCATCTGATCGAGAATCGTTAAAAACGTCTCAAACATGCCATCGATGGCATAGAAGGAATCCGGCAGCATGATGCGGCGCACTACTGAGCAGGAAACGTCGCCCTCGTTCCATTGGTCTCCGGCCAGGCCAGCGGCCATCGCCAGATACCCTTTGAGGATAACGTGAAATCCGTTAACCCGCTCACACGAGCGCGAGTTCATCTTGTGAGGCATGGCACTCGACCCGGTTTGGCCGGGTGCAAACCCCTCGCTCGCCGTCTCATGCCCAGCCATCAGGCGCAGCGTCTTGCAGAACGACGATGGGCCGGAGCCAAGGTCGGTTAGAGCGGCAACCACCCGGAAATCGAGCGAGCGCGGATAGACTTGGCCGACGTTTGTCCAGACGGCAGGCATGCCAAGGTGGGCGACAACCCGTTGTTCGAGCTCGGCCACTTTCGTGGCATCTCCCTCAAACAAGGAAAGTTGATCCATCTGGGTGCCCACCGCCCCTTTCAGACCGCGCACCGCATAACTGATAATCACGGCATCACGCGCAGTGAGCCCACCTAACAATTCCTCACCGAACATGGCGACGCGTTTCCCGAGGGTCGTGGCTTGAGCGGCCACGTTGTGGGTGCGCGCGGTGAGCACGAGATCGCGCCATTGTTCGGAGCGCTCACGCAGACGCCGTAAACTGGCGATTGTTTTATCACGAACTAACAGGAGCGACCGATAGACCTGGAGCTGCTCGACATTTTCTGTGAGATCGCGCGACGTCAGCCCTTTGTGGACGTGTTCATAACCTGCGAGATCGTTGAATTCTTCGATGCGCGCCTTGACATCGTGGCGCGTAATCTTTTCCCGCGCCATGATCGACGCCGTGTCCACCTGGTCCATCACCCGCTCATAAGCCGCGATGGCGTCTGCAGGCACATCCAGCCCGAGATCACGCTGCGCCTTCATCACAGCAATCCAGAATTCACGCTCTAGCACGATGCGCCCTTCGGCGGACCAGATGGCTTGAAGCGCGGGCGAGGCATATCGTTCGGCGAGGACGTTTGGAATCACGCGGGCACTGTGACGGGTGCCCCGCAATCTTTCAAGAGCCACTTTTCGGGGCACCCACATCAGTCCAGTTCCGGGGACGGCTCGAGGGAGACCACCGTTTTGGACTCGTCACACGATTTAATCTTGGACATTTCCCTACTGCTACGGCGTATTGCCGCCGTGCCCAGCGTTCAAATCAAATACCAAACCTTCCACCCGTCGATCTGGCCCAAAATGATCGGCGAAGTCTCGCGCGATGCCACACCCGGCGCACTCGTTCAAGTGCTCGGCAAGGAAGGAACCCCATTCGGATGGGGCCTCTGGAACCCCAAATCCCGCATGCCCCTGCGCGTCGTCAGTCACTCGCTCGAAGATCTTGACGAATCGTTCTTCGTAACTGCCATCCGCCGTGCCGCCTATTTCCGCCGCGATATGCTCAAACTCGACTCGCAGACGAACAGCTACCGCGCCATCCACGGCGATGCTGATTTCCTGCCCGGCATGGTGGCCGATAAATTCGCCGACGTACTCTCGGTGGAAATCACCAACCTGGCCGCCTGGCAGCGCCTACCTCAGTGGTTGCCCATTTTGCATGAATGCTTCGATACGAAGCGCGTGGTGGTGAGCGTGGATCCCGAGCTGGCCCGCATCGAAGGCATCCCACGCTTTGGCGGCGTGTCCTCCGACGCGATGCGCACGGTGAAAATCCGCGAACACGGGGTGCGCTACGAGGTGGATTTCAGCGCCGGCCACAAAACCGGGTTTTTCTGTGACCAGCGTGACAACCGCCGTCAATTTGGAGCGCTCGCCGCTGGCCGCACGGTGCTCGATCTTTGCTGTTATACCGGCGGCTTCGCCATCTCCGCCGCCCTTGCCGGTGCCGAGGATGTCACCGGCGTGGACCTCGATGAATCCGCAGTGGCCATGGCCAAACGCAATGCCAACCTCAACGCCACCAAAATCCGCTTCACTCATGCCGATGCCTTCACCTGGGCTCGCACCATGATCGAAAACTCCCGCACCTGGGACCTCGTCATCGCCGACCCACCCAAATTTATCCACGGTCGCGAAGACGAAATCGGCACCGCCAAATACGCCGACCTCAATAAGCTCGCCCTCCAACTCGTCGCTCCAGACGGCCTCTTTGTGACCTGCTCGTGCTCCGGCCAGTTAGGTGCCGGCGAGTTCGAACGCATCGTCATCACCTCCGCCCACCGCCGCAATAAGCGCCTCCAAACCTTCGACCGCACCGGCGCAGGCCCCGACCACCCGACCCTCTCGAACTACCCAGAATCCCGCTACCTCAAAGTCCTCTGGTCGCGCGTGATCTGACGTTGAGCAAATCGCACGCCTTACCCCCCACTCGCTGCCATGCCTCCTGGCACCACGCGATGGCTTGCCTCGTCCCCACCAAACCGCCAAGATCGCGTCGTGTCCCAGCCCTACCTTTCCCTCGAAGCAGAACTCCACGACGCGTTTTGGGCAACGGCGGACGACGCCTCTGAGGTGCCCCTCATGGCTGAGTTTTTAAAAAAATTCCCGGGGCCGGCCCTAGAAATCGGTTCAGGTTCCGGTCGATTGATGTTTCCCTTACTCGCATTGAACCTGGACGTCGAAGGGCTGGAACTCTCACCTGACATGCGGGCGCTCGGAGCATCCCGCGCTGCCCAACTCGGCCTCAAGCCCGTGGTCCATGCCGGCGACATGTCCTGTTGGCGCGCCCACCATACCTATGCCGCGCTGCTGGCACCCGCCTTCACCTTGCAACTCGCCTCCGATCCGTCCGCCACCCTGCGCCACTGGCACCAACTCTTGGAAAACCACGGCGGCCTCTATCTCACCGTGTTCATGCCTTACGCAGAATTGTTAGGCGACCTGCCTGAAAACCAATGGTATCCTGATCACGAAGTCACCCTGCCCGACGGTCGCCTCGGCCGCCTCGAAACCTCCCACCGCCTCGATCGAAAAAACCAACTCCTTCACCGCCACCATCGTTATTCGCTCTCGGGAAATCCTCCCACGTCTCACCAATCCCATCAAACGATTCGCTGGATCGAACACTCCGAAATCCTCTCGCTGTTAAAAAACTCCGGCTTCCACCTAGACCGGTTTTTCGTCGATTTCGATCCGTCCCGCGTAGTGGACGACCCGGACATCACGGACTTCGACGGAATTCTGACCTATCAGGCCACTCGCATGCCCGCATGATTGTGAGTCGGCGTTCGAGATTTCCAAATCGCCCTTCTTGACGTGGCGGGTCCATCCATCTTATGAAATTCGCCGTGCCAAGGATTTTCCGACATCTCGCCGCCGTCGCTTTCTGTTCTTCTGCGTGTTGCCAAACCTGGGAACGCGAAGAAGTCCGGTTCGAGACCATCCAAAGCCGCGCCCGCGATCTCTCCAACAAGCCATACGCCGCACCTAACCGCGATGCCTTGCCCGCCTGGATCCACAACCTGACTCGCGACCAATACCAAGACATCCGCTTCAACCCGAACCAAGCACTCTGGGCCACGGACCACCTCCCGTTCCGCGCCATGTTCTTCCACCCCGGCTTCCTCTACCACGAACCCGTCACCCTCAACGAATTCACTAGCAGCCACCAACAACAAATCCGCCTCGCCGAAGCCTATTTCAACTATGGCCCATCGCTCCAAAAACACGGCGACCTCCCGCCGGATGGGGGATTCTCCGGATTCCGCCTTCACTCGCCACTCAATACCCCCGACATCTTCGACGAACTCATCTCCTTCCAAGGCTCTACCTCCTGGCGCGCCTTGGGCAAGGGCCAACGCTACGGCGTCTCGTCCCGCGCCATCGCGGTAAACACGGAAATCCAAGGCGTCACCGAAGAACTCCCCACCTTCCGCGAATTCTGGCTACGCAAGCCCCCAACTGACGACACCTACGCTCGTTTCTACGCACTGCTCGATGGCCCGTCCTACTCCGGCGCTTATGAGTTCACCGTCCATCCCGGCAATGAAACCATCGTCGTGGTCCATGCCGTGCTCTTCACTCGCCGCGCCGTCCAACGCCTCGGCATCGCTCCCATGTCGAGTCTCTTCTGGTTCGGTGAAAATTCACGCCGCCACTTCGATGACGTCCACCCCGAAGTCCACCATTCTGATGGCTTAGCAATGCGCATGAGCACCGGAGAACGCCTCTGGCGTCCTCTCAACAATGATTCTGGCAAACTCGAAATCAGCTTCTTCAATAGCGAAAAATGCGACGGCTTCGGCCTGCTCCAACGCGACCGCCGCTTCGCCGCCTATGAAGACGCCGATGCAAACTATCAAATACGCCCGTCCCTCTGGGTCGAACCCACCTCGGATTGGGGTGCCGGCCGCATCGTCCTGATGGAAATGCCCACCTCAAACGGCCTCTCGGACAACACGATGGCCATGTGGGAACCCTCACACACCCCCCAACCCGGCGAGCGCATCGAATTCTCCTACCGCCAATGCTGGACGACCAACCCCGATCCCGCTCAAGCTGACGGCTTCGTCGTGGCCACCCGAACCGGCGTCCCCGATCCCACCCGCGAACAACGCTCATTCGTCATCGAATTCACCGGCAAAACCC
>JBDLWH010000086.1:0-3302 GCA_039804325.1 Verrucomicrobiota bacterium | reverse complement strand
CGGCTCGCTCATCGGTCGTCACAAGATGATTCCCCACGTGAGTCCCGGAAAAACCTGGGAGGGATTTGGCGGAGCGTTGGTTTTTGCGCAGCTTGCGGGTTGTGGGCTCTTTGCCGCCTTTCCTAGTGAGCTTTCGGTACTCCACTCATGGGGGCATGTCGTGGCCCTTGGGTTTTTGTTAGCCTTGCTCGCCGTCATCGGCGACCTCGCGGAAAGTGTGGTCAAACGCGCGCTGGATGCCAAAGATTCCGGGCGCATGCTCCCGGGCATCGGCGGCTCGCTCGATCTCATCGACAGCATTTGTTTTACTGCGCCGGCCCTCGTTTTCTACCTGAAATGGTTCCTGCTTCCCGTCGCATGAGCGCTGCCCGAAAACGCCGTGTCGTGCTGCTTGGTTCCACTGGTTCCATCGGCACCTCCACCCTTAAAGTGGCCCGAGAATTGCCTGACCACATAGAAATTGTCGCGCTGGCCGCTTCGGGCAACATCGAGAAACTGGCCGACCAAGCGCGCGAGACGGGTGTCGGGCACGTGGCGATTTACGACGCGACAAAGGAGGCGGCGCTGCGGGCGCTGTTGCCAGCGGGTGTCGCCATTCATACGGGGGCGCAGGGTTTGGAGGAATTGGCAACCCTCGCCGCGGCGGATATCGTGCTGGTGGCCATCGTTGGCACGGCCGGGCTGCATCCAGCGCTCGCGGCCATCGAAGCGGGCAAGGATTTGGCCATTGCCTCGAAGGAGATCCTGGTCATGGCCGGAGAAATCATCACGACTGCGGCCCGGCGCTGCGGGGTGAAACTCCTGCCCGTGGACAGCGAGCACAATGCCATTTTCCAATGTCTCGACGGTCACCGCGGCGGCCAGGCCGAGGTGACCCGGCTCGTTCTCACCGCCTCGGGTGGCCCGTTTCGCCAGTTGCCCGCCAGCCAACTCGCTGCGGTCACGCCGGAGCAGGCGCTGCGGCACCCGACGTGGGACATGGGTCCGAAAATCACTATTGATTGCGCGACCCTCTTTAACAAGGGGCTAGAAATGATCGAAGCCCGGTGGCTTTTCGATATCGGCATGGAGCGCATTGATGTGGTTGTTCACCCGCAAAGCATCATCCACTCGATGGTCGAGTTCACCGACGGCTCGGTGCTCGCTCAGCTCAGCCGCACGGATATGTGTTTTCCCATCCAATATGCGCTCACTTGGCCGCTACGCGTGCGCGGCGGCCTCAAACCATTGGATTTTCCGGCCCTTGCCAAATTGGAATTTGAGGCCCCGCGCGAGGCGGATTTTCCGGCGCTACGATTGGCGCGCCGGGCCGGGCTAACGGGTGGTACGCTGCCAGCGGTGTTCAACGCGGCCAATGAAATCGCCGTTGACGCCTTCCGCGCAGGAATCATCGCCTTCCCTGGCATCTGGCACTGTGTGACCGCCGTCATGGATTCTCATCAGCTCCAACCCTCGTCGTCCCTCGCATCGGTCGTCGCCGCCGATCAATGGGCGCGCCAAGCCGCCGCCGACTTCTGCGCCCACCCATCGTGACTCCGCCGTTTTCAGATTCCAACACCGCGCGCGATGCGCTAATCCTTCATCCATGAACCACCCGATTCGTCTCGTTACCCTGATTTTTTTGCTGCTCGCCCCAGCCACCATGGCCTCACCCGCCGACGCCCAGCGCATCGAAAAAAAATGGCAGGTCACCATTGACCAATGGTCATTAGAAACGCGCGTTGCCACCACCCCAGATGCCCGAGCTAAAGTCTGGAGCGCCCGTCCGGACCCCACTCCCTTCGTCAAACAAATGTGGGAGACCATCGGCTCATCGCTCAACGATGAATGGTCATTAGAACCCGCCGCCTGGTTCCTCCGAATCGGCTCGGACTTGGTTACCACACAACCTAACGGATCATCCGCCCCCGCCTTCGCCAAGGAAATCGACGCCATCCGTAAGGCCCTCGAATCCCACCACCTCAAAAGCCTCAAACTCATCCCGATATGCATGGCCCTAGCGGCCACCCACGACCCGCGGTCGTTGGCCGTGTTGGAGAAAATCCAGGCGCTCAACCCGGACAAAAAAACCCAAGGGGTGGCCGCACTGGGAGCCGCCATGATTCTCAAAACCCTGGGCGACGATCCCCAACTCATGCGTAAGCGCCTCACGTGTTTGCGCGTGGCCATCATCCAGAGTTCCGAGGTGACGCTCGACGGCACCACGGTGGCAAAACTCGCCCAAGACGAACTTTATATCATCCAGTTCCTCACCAAAGGCCGCGTCGCTCCCGACCTCTGCGGCACGGATTCCGCTGGCCTACCGCTCAAACTTTCCGACCATAAGGGGAAGGTCATCGTCCTGTTATTCTGGAGCAGCACCACTACGGAAGCCCAACACGTCGTTCAGATCACCACTCAATGGGTCCAGAAATTCCATGATCGGCCATTGGTAGTCATCGGTGTGAATAACGACCCGCTAGAAAAACTCCGCGCCCTCGAAGCCGACTCGACCGTGACATGGAAAAACCTATCAGACCCATCGAATAAGTTATCCAGTGACTATCGGGTAGGCACATGGCCACTGGTTTACGTACTCGATGGCGAACGTAAAATCCATTATGCCGGGGCACCCGGATCCTTCGCGGAACTCACCGCCGAGGCCCTGCTCTCCGAAATCCAACCAGCCAGCCACGAGTGACTCGGATGGGAACCGTGCCATGGACCGTCGGCGGGAGTCGTTACGAGAGGTCTGAATTTGACCAGCTTGGCTTGATGACCAAGATGGCACCGAGAATGAAAGCGAGCAGACCATAGCGACCTGGGGAGTATCTACTATAGACGTGGAATTGATCCAAGGTCCCAATCGCTAAACCTACCATTCCCATCAGGATAGCGATGACGCCAACAACCCGAGCCAATATCCAAGAAGGTCGCGGAGGGACTAAATTCAAGCCTGCTCTCACTTCGGTTACGATGCCTTCAATCCATGTGATTGACGACGGCAGAGCCGAAAGCGGAGCACGAAACCTCGGTGGCATCTTCCATCTGGCGAGCAAAGTCGTAGGTGACGGTTTTGGCAGCGATGGCACCATTGACGCCCTTGATGACGAGGTCAGCGGCTTCGTTCCACCCGAGGTGACGGAGCATCATTTCGCCTGATAGAATCAGTGAACCAGGATTTACCTTGTCGAGGTTAGCGTATTTGGGAGCCGTGCCGTGGGTGGCTTCAAAGATTGCGTGGCCTGTGTCGTAGTTGATGTTACCGCCCGGGGCGATGCCGATGCCTCCGACGCAGGCAGCGAGTGCGTCTGAGATATAGT
>JBDLWH010000085.1:0-5082 GCA_039804325.1 Verrucomicrobiota bacterium | reverse complement strand
CAATGCCCGGGAGGAGTTTGGTGACCATGCCCATGAGGCCGTCGGCGGCGTTGCCCCCGCCAGTGACGAGCACATCGGGCACAATCTTGATCTGGCCAGCTTCGATGGCAGAGGCGATGAGCTCGACGATTTTGATCTGTTTGATGGCTTCTTCGCCGATGGCTTCCTGTTGTTTGCTATAGGCTTGGGCGGTAGCCTCGCCGATGGCGGCAATCTTGGATGCCTCACCATCACCGATGGCTTTCAAGCGCTTGCCTTCGCCAGTGCCTTCTAACGCCTTGGCCTCCGCATTGCCTTCGGCCAACGTGATCATCTCGGTTTTTTTCTGAGTGGCCACTTTGACGGCGATTTCAGAGGCCACCAGCGTCGGTTGTTGGTCGGCGGTGGCGCGCATTTTCTCCATTTCGGTGCGTTCTGCCTGCGACCGTTGCTCCATTTTATACATCTCCTGTTGTTGTTCGGCGATGATGCGCTTGGTCTGGGTTTGCATGAGATCCTCGGGCAGACGAATCTGGCAGATGAGCACCGACACGCATTCCACATGGTAGCGCTCCAGATCCCCACGGGCGCGAGTTTCTGCCTTGGTTTGTTCTTCCGAGCGGCTTTGCAAGAAATTCATCGCCGATGCCGTCGATGCCTGATTCCGGAATGAAGAATCGATCATCGGGTGGATGACATGCTGGATGAGGTTATCGATAGAGCCGACCTTGGCGACCATGTAGGGCGCTTGGTCCGGGCGCACCCGAATGACCACTTTCACGGCGACTTGGATAGGGAATCCGTCCTTGGAGATGACATTCAGTTGGTCGAAGCGCGTGTCCTGTTGGTCATCCCAGTCGATGGTGATATTCGTGGTGTCGATGACATATAACATGAAGGCGCGCCGGTTGAGATAATAGCGACCCGGCCCGGCCACTTCTTCCTGGATGCCGCGGAACCCCTTGGGCACCACGTATTTCTCCTTGCCTTCCTCTTCCGAGGCCCCGACCTGAGTCGAACCTAGCCGCTTCTTCATCTCCGCTGTCGGGTCTTCGCCGACGTTAGAAACCACCACCCCGACCTGACCTCGCTCGATGACCGCGACGTCGTCCACGGCCACGCTGAACATGAACGGGTTGATATAATAGGTGCCCGGGCGCAGCACATCGAGCTGTGGGCCGCGTTGGCCTTGCTTGGTGAGGAAAGCAGAGCCGTCCTGATAGTCGTTATGTCCTGTGATCGGGCACGCGACATACTCGCGATCGGG
Organism: Verrucomicrobiota bacterium; assembly: GCA_039804325.1. Classification (GTDB taxonomy): domain Bacteria; phylum Verrucomicrobiota; class Verrucomicrobiia; order Verrucomicrobiales; family Akkermansiaceae; genus Luteolibacter. The sequence continues at coordinate 3,836 of JBDLWH010000085.1, read as the reverse complement.
CAGCGGAATGCCATCTAACGCGGTGACCAACCCGACCTTGTTGGCTTCGATCACCACCGCCGGGGCTATCTGAATTTGAAACAAATTCAGGTTAATCCGATAGGTGCCGGGCAGTAACACGTCGATTTGAGGGCCTTTTTGGCCACCATTTTTGAGGAATGCCTCGCCGTTTTCAAAATTCGAGTGTCCGGCGACGCTCTGAGCGAGCAAGCGGCCCATAGGGATGGATGCGCCATCTTGAGCGGTGACCATGCCGACCTCGCCTTTGGCGATGACCACGGCGGAGGCATTGGTGATTTTGAAGAGGTTGGGATGGATGCGGTAAACCCCTGGTGGCAGAATTTCGGTTTGCGGCCCTTTCTGGCCGCCATTTTTACGGAAGTCCTCGCCCGATTGGAACGAATTGTGACCGGGCACGACGTTGGCAAAAATGCGGCCGGCAGGGATAGCGGAGCCATCAGAGGATTCGACCAAGCCGATTTCCCCCTCTCGGATCATGGAGGCAGTGTTTTTCTTGACCTTAAACAGATAGGGATTGATGCGGTAATTGCCCGGCGGAATGATCTCTATCTGCGGCCCTTTCTGACCGCCATTCTTGATAAACGCCTCGCCATCCTGAAACGACGAGTGGCCTGCCACCGATTGCGCAAAGATCTTCCCTTCCGGAATGGCTGTGCCGTCCACCGAATCCACAATGCCAATCTCAAAATCCTTGATTTCTGTGACGTTCCCCTTGGTCAATTTGAACAAATACGGATTGATCCGGTATTTTCCAGGTGGCAGCACTTCGATTTGCGGCCCTTTTTGGCCGCCATTGCGGATAAACGCCTCTCCATCCTGGAACGAATTGTGACCACTCACGACAGCGGCAAAAATGTTACCGGCGGGGATTGAGGTTCCATCCACCGATTCGATCAGGCCAATGCCGTTTTCCAAAATCTCGGTAAAGGCACTTTTCGTCGCCGAATAGATGAAGGGAATGAGAAAATGCAGTCCCGGCCCGAGGGTTCTGGCTTGGATGCCCACTTCATTGCCCATGGCCACCACGCGCCCCTGTGGCATTTTTTCTCCGAACCAGCGGCGCTCGATTAAGGCGATTTCGTTGCCCCCGACGACCACCACCGATTGGTAAATCAGAATGGCGACGGGCACCAACAGAATGAGAAACCCCGACATGTTTGCTAAGTGCTCCGTTAACATGACCACAACCTTGTCGTCTCGAATCACCCCGTCAATGCCAATCTGTTACTGCGCGGAGCACGCACCTGACGCACCATTGGGTCAAGCGAATGGCTTTTGGCTACGATGTTCATGGCGTGTCGCGCTACCATCTAACACTTGCAAATCGCCTCTGTGGCGACAACTTGCGCTGGTGCCCAGCGGGCAATCCCGCTATGCCCGTGTCGCCATCATCCCGGCCATTCTCTCATGACTCACGACCTCACCATCCTCAAAGCCGGCACCGGAGTGCTCACGAAATCCGCCGATGGCACACTCGACCGCGCCGCTCTGGTGCATCTGGTGGCGGCCATTGCCGGATTGGTCGATGACGGCCACCGCTGCCTCTTCGTTTCGTCTGGGGCGGTAGGTTCTGGCGTTTCGGCTTTTGGCCTCGCCGCATACCCGACCGACACCGCCACCCGTCAGGCATGCGCCGCCGTCGGTCAGGCGCGACTCATGCAAACTTATAGCAGCCTATTTTCTAACTTTGATATCACCGTCGCCCAAGTCCTCCTCACCGCCGCAGACCTCGCCACCCCAGAGCGCGCCGCCTATGTCACCGACACGCTCAACCGCCTACTCGCTGAATCGCGCATCCTGCCCATCATCAATGAGAACGACTCGGTGGCCGTCGAAGAATTGAAATTCGGCGACAACGATATGCTCTCGATGCAGGTGGCCAAACTCGCCGGGGCCAAACGCATGATTTTTCTCACCAGCGTGGACGGTTTGCTAGATCCTGATACCCGCACCCTTATCCCGGAAGTCACCGATATTAACCAAATCTTGCGTCACGTCCGCGACGATAAGGGCCGCTTCTCGATGGGCGGCATGACCTCAAAACTCGCGGCCGTGAAGCTCGCTGTGGATGCCGGTATCGAAACTCACATCGCCCACGGCCGCCATCCCGAACGCCTCGCCGCCATCATCGCCGGTAACGGAATTTCCACCCGCTTTCACTCCACCCTTCGTCCTTGAGCACTCCCATGAACACCCTCCAGGAAACAATCTATCAAATGGGCCGCCAGGCGCGCTCCGCCGCCACTCGCCTCGCCCAGCTCACCAGCGCCGAGAAAAATGCGATCCTTCACGCCATGGCTGCGGCCATCCGGAGCCACGCTAATGATTTGTTAGAGGCTAACCAGCAGGACCTCTCCGCGGCTGTCGCAAAAGGCCTCTCCTCGGCGATGCTCGACCGCCTGCGCCTCGATCCCGCGCGCGTCGAGGCGATGGCCGCAGGCATCGACCAAGTCGCCACTCTGCCCGATCCGGTTGGCCAAGTGATGGAAGCATGGTCGCGCCCTAACGGCATGCACATCGAGCAAGTGCGCGTGCCCATCGGCACGATCGGCATCATTTATGAGAGCCGCCCTAACGTCACGGCAGACGCTGCGGTGCTGTGTTTCAAGACTGGCAATGCCACCATTTTGCGCGGCGGTAGCGAGGCAATCCACTCAAACCGCGCCATCGCGGCGGCCCTGGCATCCGCCGGCGTGCCCGCCCACTCGATCCAGCTCATCCCATTCACCCAGCGCGAAAGCGTGGCGGTGCTGGCCCAGATGGACGAGTGGCTCGACTTGATCATCCCGCGCGGCGGCAAGGGGCTCATCGAAACGGTGGTTTCGCTCGCCCGCATGCCCGTCATCAAACATTACGATGGCATCTGCCACCTCTTCGTGGACCAGGCCGCCGCGCTCACCATGGCGGTCAACCTCACCGTCGATGCCAAAACCCAAAAATGCGGCGTCTGCAACGCCCTCGAAACCCTCCTCGTCCACCGCAACGTCGCGGCTGGTTTTCTGCCGTTAGTCGCCGCCGCCCTGCGCGCCAAACACGTCGAACTCCGAGGATGCGAGGAAACTCAAGCGATTCTATCGGATGTTATCCTCGCCACCCCAGCGGATTGGACCACCGAGTATCTCGACCTGATACTTTCCATCAAAATCGTTGATTCGTTAGAAGAAGCTGTCACCCACATCAACACCTTCGGCTCACACCACACCGACACCATCGTCACCGACGACGTCATCACCGCCGAACGGTTCCTGCGCGAAGTGGATTCCGCCTGCGTCTTCCACAACGTGTCTAACCGTTTTGCCGACGGCGGGGAATTTGGCTTCGGCGCAGAAATCGGCATCTCCACCGACAAACTCCATGCCCGCGGCCCCATGGGCCTGCGCGAACTTACCAGTTATCAATACCGCGTTCGCGGCAACGGCCAGACCAAGGAGCCTCACCCGAGTGTGTCGGAACCCCAAAATTCAGGCCTGGGGCTTTAATTCCTCTTCAGCAATCAAAAACCGTTTCCACGACCTACTGCGAAACGCTGGCGGCAACGCTAATCCCAGGTGTATCAGGACAACCAGCACCATTCAGGTCTGTCCCGCTGTCGCGAGCAGCGCAGGTAGCGCGGCCTCGACGTAGGCCGCATGCCAACGAGTAGAGAAAGCTGGATGTCAAGGAACGACTGTCGGGCTGTGCTTGGGCGGGGCTTTCGCATCACTTTGGCATGCGCCCCCGGCGGTGGCGCGCCACCTTTTTGAGCAGCGCCATTCAGGTCTGTCCCGCTGTCGTGATATGCTCTCGATGCAGGTGGCCAAACTCGCCGGGGCCCA
>JBDLWH010000084.1:0-5139 GCA_039804325.1 Verrucomicrobiota bacterium | reverse complement strand
GGAACCTGCGGCTCCGACGAGCTGTGAGTGGGCCCATTCTCGCCGCAGAACCCTGTGAACAACTTTCCTCCAAACACTTGCCGCCTCAGAGTGGCCGGGCAAACCATGTCCGGTCGCACGGGTCCGGTGCCGCGTCGCTCCGCTCCTCGCCGCCGGATCCGTGCGACAAGGGGCGGACCTTAGAAAAAATGCCGCCGCCGCCGAATTTCCTTCCCAAACAGCGTCGCCAGAGTCATCGCTACACCCGTTAGCCAGCACTTCTGATTTCTATCGGATTAACGGAAAAGTGAACATCCCCCAAAATTGCGCGAGGAATGGACCATCCTAAGTTTGTTTCACTTCTCTCTCTGCCACCAACAAGGATCAATGTCACTACAGACGTCGAAACAGCGTGCGCTGGCAAGGCATTCCCTTGAAACTCGACATTTGGAGTCGCTGTGGTATTTTTCGCTCATGACAACACAATTTCGCACCGATGATCGCGGCCAGAAGGTCGAAGTCGTGATGCCTATTGCTTACTATGAGTCACTTATTGAGGATGTTGAAGATCTTGCGGCAGTTGCGGAGCGCAGAGATGATGACCGGATTTCCCTCAATGAACTCAAGAAACAACTGACCGCCTGAGGATTGGCGACTACCGCGTGGTCTACGATATTAAAGATGACACGCTGATCAGTCGTGGACGGGTTGGTAACGAAGCAATTGGTTTTCCCCGTGACGCGGTCAGAATTTTCGGATAGAAGAGGCCACGTCATGAGAACGTATGAACCAAGACCCCGTGACACGAACCCTGCACGGCTGGGCGTGGGAGACTCAACCCGGCGTGCCTATTTTATCGGGGCAGGTTCCAGAGCCATCCGCGTTGCTGCTGCTGGGCTTGACTGCTACAATCGTTCTGATGCGCCGCCGAAGAGAATGAAGAAAGCAGAATCGGGTTCCCGGGAGTAGTTAGTTCCCGGTGCCCACAGCACCCTGCATACGGCATTGACTTCGTCCATGCGGTCAGGCATCGCAGGATTTGCCACGTCGCTATTGCGACCATGGCGTTGTACAGGGCGGTTCCAATCAGACACGGGCATCAGAGCCGTAGTGAAAAACCATCCAGATGGCGGGCATCGCATTGACACTATCTGCTAGTGTCCAGTGATCACTCGCATTGGCTCACGGGGATTTGGGGTGCAGGCGTGTCTTGATGCGGGGCCCGTGGCTGAGCCTAGCACATGATGTGGAATTGAGATGGAGGTGGAGGATGCGACGGAGTTCGGTGAGAGTTTGTGGTAGTTCGCACGCACCATGAGGGCCGGGGACGATGCATTCGGAGTTAGCAGATTTAAGGTGGGAGCTCCAGTAGGGTACAACGCCGTCGGAACTGTTAGGAGTGTTACCCTTGCCCTGGTCGCCGGCAATAGTGTGATGGGGTGCTTGGATCGTTTGTGCGTCGAGCACTTTGAGCATCGGATTAGTCGGGGATAGGCCAGTCACGCTGGTGGGCAAGCGATTGGAATCGCCCATGAAGATGGCGAACGCATTACTATCGACGAGTGAGCCGGCGACACTGGCAGTGATTTCTACGGGTAGAAAGATGAGGCGTTGGGCAAATTCACCGAGTTTGCTGAGGGCCATTTGACTGCCGCGGTGTGGGGTGCAAATGAAGACGAGGCGCCCGATGTGTGGGTTGGCATTGAAAATGATAGCCTGCTCGACGAGGCTATTTTTTTTGATAGCGGCGAAGAATAGTTGTGCCTTTTTTTTGCCGATTGAATCCCATGCTTCGCGTGTGACGGTGGTGGCCTCCATGCGAGAGATGAGCCCTCCCATGCTGTGGCCGACGAGAACATAGGGTTTGGCATGTGGGTAGATTTTATAGAATTGGTCGAGTTCTTGGCGGAAGCGCATGGCCGAGTAGGCAGGAGGATTGCCGGTGGGATAGGAAAAGACCCAGCATTGATAGCGGTTGCGCAGGACTGGGTCGGCTTCGATTTCATTGATCACGTTGCGCCACATCTGGGGGGTGGAAATAAGGCCGTGGACGAAGATGAGGGGAATGCGGTCCGCATCGTAGGGTTGAAGCATGAAGAGTCCGGTCTTGCCCATGTAGGCTTCGACATGGAGGGCTCCCATGATACCGTTCCAATACTCCGATTTTTGTGGGTAACTGGCTAAGGGCGCTGAAAAATCAGCTTCTAGCAATCGCTCGGATCCCTTAACCTGGCTCTTGGGAGTTTTGGTTGGATCGATAAGCGTGAGGGTGACATCACGGCCCTTGAAATCGAGTATCGAGGTAACAGGGGCGGTGACACCGAATGGAGCAGTGAACACTTCTCGCTGCGCGGGTTGGTGACGACCGACGAGAGCCCCACCGAGGCCATCCTGGCGATTTTGCCGTTGAATGGATTTCATGCGCACTTCGGCAGCAGGGGTGAAGGATGTGAAATAGTTAGGATCCCAAACGCCATTGCGGGTGGCCTTGGCGAAATGCAGTCGATAGGTGGTAGTGCCCGTGGTGAGGGTGAGCGGGCGATTCCACCGTTGGCCCTGGTGTGCGTTGCGCAGCAGCACGGTGAGATCGGCGGCGGCTTTGTTATAAATAACTCGTGCACTTAGATCGGAGGAGTCGGTCCAGGCGGCAGCCGCAGCACTCAGGTAGAGAGCGGCCCGTTGGTCTGGCGGACTTGCTGGCTCGCTGGCTTGTTTGAGGAAGTCTGCTGCGGCTTTGTGCTTTGCTTGCTCTACCTGTGAGGGGGACGGGACACAGGCGGTGAAGGCGAAGGCGAAGACGAGGGCGAGAGAAAGCGTGGAAAGAACAGGTTTCATAACAGCATGCTAGGCAGTCGGGAATATGACGGATCAGACGAGAGAGGAAACAAAAATGGCATGGAGGCGCCCAAAGTTGACGCTTCCATGCCAGTATGATGGATAGAGTATTACCAAGGTTTGAGCGTCACGGCGCTGGCGCGCTTGACGACATGGCCTGGAGGGGTATTGAGCAACTCGGCGAATTCAGCGGCCCAGTCGTTGATGTTAGTCTCGGCACCATGGTACCAAGTATAGCTGCCGATGTTGATTGGCGCGGCCTTATCATTGCGGCGATCCTTGAAGGTTGCGATGATCTGATTTGACCCGCCATCACGAACACGGCCTTCCATAGCTATGCTGCCGGCTCCTGCCATCGAGAGAAAGCCCGCGCCAGGAATGACAAAGCCAGCTGCGGTGGCACCAGCATTCCAATATGCCTTGGATGGGACTAATTCGACGAGAGCTAACTCGATGACGAGCACCCCGGGACCTGGGCCGTTAGCGAGTTTTATGCCGCCACCAGGATAGTTAGCAATAGTTTGGTTGAATTGATTGCGCATATTTGTGGCGATTTTTCGTGTATCGCTTGCGAGTTGCGACTTATTTTTGACGCTCTGTTGCTGCCACCAAGTATGGTTTTCCATATAACGGGTGTTAACCGGCGCGATATAGACTGCAGAAAACTGGTGCTTGATCGGCTTGCCGCGATAGGCGGCATCGACCCACGTTTGTTGGAGGAACGCGGCGCGTGTGGCCATCGGTGCTGTGGTCGGATTGTATGCGGTAACGGCGGCGGGCTTAGCATCAAACAGTTGGCAGCTCGTTAGGCCAAGCATGGTGGACGCAGCGATGACGGAATGATATTTCATGTGGTTTTGTTGATCTCGATCAGAATGAACAGTGTGGACGAAGTACGTCTAGCAATCCTTTAAACCAGCGCAAGGAAAAAGTGATGGTGGCAGCTTTTCAAGGCAGCGCCCATAGATCTGCCGCCGGGCCGGGCCGGTGGACCTTGACCGATTCGATTGGAGGAGCTCTGTGCGGTGACCGGCCTCGGCCGCCGGGGCTGGAGTATCTGCTTGTTGGTTTGTTAGACGTGAGTGCCGGAGCCTTCCCGCTGCAATCACGGTTGCACGGTGTCCGCCGGGAGTTGCTCATCACCGCGCCAAGCCATGGCGGAGTGAAACGCTGCGCCCTCAACTGGGGATTCTGGCACCTAGGGCGGTTCGCAGCGGATTACCGCCGCCGATTCGGGGAATCGCCAAAAGTCACGTTGTTTCGCGCGGTGGATTCCTGAATCCCCATGATCACTCGCCCGGCGCACTGCGCCGCGAGCCAACTGTCCGCTCAGTGTCGCGCTGTTGCGTCTGGCTCAAGATATTTGGCCTCGACGTGATGTCAGGAGAAGACCTTAGAAAAAACGCAGCCTCCCAGATGAATTTTCTTCCCAACCAGCATCGGCATCGTCAACGCTGCCCCCGTTAGGCAGGACTTCTAGCTGCTACCGGAATAACGTAAAAGCAAATACCCCCATTATATGACAGTCGGTTATGGCGATGTCCTGCTCTCATCACCTCAAGCGAAACTCATGCTCTCCCCATGCCTCTCAATCCAGTTCTGTCTGAATTCTCTTGGCAAACCGCACTGGCTTGTCATGTTTCATTCAGTTTGAATTTCCTGAGCCATCTGACACTCATCCCGAAAAGTAGCCTTTAGCAACAAAACTCGAACGCAATTGACCAAAGTTATGAAATCACGAGTCCCCCAATACAAATTCAGTAATCAACCCATTCTCAATGCGATCGCCATTTTATATGTGGCCACACTCGCGCCAGGCACATCTCAAGGGCTTGGCCAGGGAGACCAAAGCCCAGCAACTGGCACCACAAGTGATGCCGCTTGGTTGATCCCTAACGATCAATTGGATTCACTGGTCGCACCCATTGCTCTGTATCCCGATCCCCTTCTCAGCCAGACGCTAGTGGCTTCCACCTACCCACTAGAAATCATTCAGCTCCAACAGTGGATGCAGAGAAATCAAACACTCAAGGGCAAGGCACTCGCAGATGCCGTGAAAAAACAAAACTGGGACCCAAGTATCCAATCGATGGTTGCAGTGCCAGAGGTGATTGAACGACTGGCAGGCAATATTCAATGGACAACGGAACTGGGAAACGCCTTTCTCGCCCAACAAGGCGATGTGATGAATGCTGTCCAACGCATGCGCGGCAAGGCTCAAGGAACAAACACCCTAGTGACGACCTCCCAACAGACCGTCGGAACTGAAGTCGTCGATGGTGGCAAGCAGGTCATCGTGATTAAGCAGGCCAACCCAGAGGTGAT